>JAFTEP010000231.1 GCA_017453605.1 Clostridia bacterium | reverse complement strand
TCGTCAAGACGACCCCGGTCATCGCTCTGCCGGTAGAGGACACTCCCGGCGGACTTGCGAAGGTGCTTTCGATGCTTAGAAGCGAGAACGTTTGCGTCGAATATATGTACGCGTTCTGTACGAGGACCGACGGAAAGGCAGCGATGGTCATGAGGGTCGACGACGCCGAGAAGGCTCAGAAGGTGTTCAGCTCCAAGGGACTGGGAGACATATCGGCTCAGAATCTTTTCATTAAACAGTAAAAGAGGCGTCAAAAATGAATTTTTGTTTTTCCGACAGAATGAGCGAAATGAAGGGCTCCGCCATAAGGGAGATCTTCAAACTTGCAGGAGACCCGGCGGTCATAAGCTTAGCTGGCGGCAATCCCGCGCCGGAACTGTTCCCGAACAAAGAGCTCGCCGCGATAGCCGCCAAACTTCTCGAAGAAAAGCCCGTCCTCAGCCTGCAGTACGGCGTGACAGAGGGCTACGCTCCCCTGAGAGAGCAGGCAAAGGCGCGCATCCGCGAAAAAGAGGGCATAGATGGTGAGAACGACGAACTCATCATCACCTCCGGCGGTCAGCAGGGGATCGAACTGATCGCGAAGTGCCTCGTCAACGAGGGCGACGCCGTGATCGTCGAGGAGCCGAGCTTCATCGGCGCGACAAACGCGTTCAGATCCTTCGGAGCAAAACTGATCGGCGTAGGCTTAGAAAACGACGGGATAGACCTTGATAAACTCGAAAAGGCGCTCGACGAGAACAAGAACGTCAGGATCATGTATCTGATCCCGACCTTCCAGAACCCCGCCGGAACGACGACGAGCCTCGAAAAGAGAAAGGCGATCTACGCCCTCGCGAAGAAGCACTCCGTGCTCATCATCGAGGACAACCCCTACGGCGAGCTGAGATTTGCCGGAGAACACGTCCCGACGATAAAGAGCATGGACACCGACGGGATCGTCGCCTACTGCGGCTCGTTCTCGAAGATAATCTCTCCGGGTCTGCGCGTTGGCTTCCTGTGCGCCCCGAAGGAGCTGGTCGCGAAGGCGGTCGTGGCAAAGCAGGTCAGCGACGTCCACACCGCGATGCTGCCTCAGCTTTTGGTCAGCGAATTCATGAAGAGATACGACATTGATTCCTTCATAAAGAAAAACCGCGAGCTGTACGGAAAAAAGTGCGCTCTGATGCTCGAGGGGATCGAAGCCTGCTTCCCCGGGCAGGTCACGCACACCACGCCTCAGGGCGGTCTGTTCGTCTGGTGCGATATGAACGGAGACTTCGACACCGCCGAGATCGCGAAGGCAGCCGTGAAAAAGAACGTGGTCTTCGTTCCCGGAAGCACATTCATGGCTGATATGTCAAAGCCGCGCAGCACGTTCAGGCTCAACTACTCCTCGATGTCCGACGAGAAGATCACAAAAGGCGTCGAGATCCTCGGCAAAGTGCTTAAAGAATACGTCTGAAAAATGTTCAACGTTTTTCGCCCGTCGGGAGAAATCCCGACGGGCGATCTTTTTTGGGGCGTATAAAACAGTCAAGTTTGCAGCGGCGTTTCTTCGGGCGCGTCGGAGGGCTGTCCGGCATCCGGGCTCCTCTCGATGATCTTTATGTCTTTGGGGAGGACTCCGGTCTGGATGAAGACGATCTCCTTTATCTGAGCGACTTCCCCGGGCGTGAGGCCGGCGGACTGGACTATCACGTTGACGTTCTTGTCGTTGACGACGGCGACGCACTGCTCGAAGCCTTTGGAGCGGACGAGATTTTCGATGTTGATCTCGCTCGAGATCTCGTCGGCGAGGCGGTTCATCTGAACGTAGGCGTCCTGACGGGCGGTCTCGTCGGCGTCGGCGCTCTCGGTGAGTTCTCTCAGAACTTCGATAGCCTCGTCCCTGACTCTTTCTCTGCTTATGACCGCCTGCGCGAAAAAGTCCTCGACGCCGGTCTCCAGGTCGATCTCGGTCGTCTGCGGCGCGTCTGCTGGCGAATCCGCGATATCGGCGGCGGGAGACGAGAAGCGGATGTTCAGATAGCCCGCGACGGCGATAAGCGCGATACAGGCGGCGATAAGACCGTTTCTCGGATTGATCGCCTTCCAGGGAAAGGGCTTGGGACCGGGTTTTCTGATCCGCTCGAAAAACGCCTTGAATCTGCCGCTTTTTTCTTCCGGAAGCGCCTGTTCGTCCTCGCTCTGCCCGGTCACGTCGACAGGGCAGATCCCGGTCTCGGCGCAGGGATCCTGGGACATTCTGATCGTTTCAAGTTTCTGCATGGTTCTTCTCCTTGTTCATCTTGTTATGGAATTATTTCTGCCCCGAAAGGCTTCTCGGGCTGAGCTCGGGATCTAAATAATGACAGCTTTCAGAATATAACGCTGATCTTGTTTGAGCCGATCCCGTAGAGACCGCCGATCAGGCGGATGATCTCAAGACGGAGCTTCTCAGTTCCCCTGCCCCGGCAGATCACGGCGGCCCCGACGATCTTCGGCGTTTTGTTCTTCTCGGAAGAAGCGAAGACCGAGACGCTCCCGCTTCCGGAAAAGCTCTCCTCGACGCTGAGCATCACCTCGGCGCTCTCCACTCCGTCAAGAGAAACGATGAGATCTTTCAGGCGCTTCTGCTCCGCGTCGCGGAAGCGTTCGGCGTCGCTTGTGTCCTTGTCGGCGCCCGACGCCATCAGAACGCCGATCACAAGAAACAAGGCGATCCCGATAAGCGCGGGAAAAAGCTTTTTCAAACCGAAAAAAGAGCTCATCCGCATTCCTCCGCAGTGATATCCCATCCGGCGCCGAGCACCGACAAAACGAGTCTGACTTCACTTTCTTCTATCCCGTCTTCAAGCCGCACCCGGACGCTCTTTTCGCCGGTGACCCTGACCTCGAGTTTCTTTCCGACTGCACTTTCGAGGATCTCTTCGAGCCTTGCTTCAAGAAGTCTCGCCGCGGCGTAGTCCACCATATCTTCGCCGGGATATGCGTTCGTCTGGGCGCCGGGACTCCGGCCCCCGTAATCGAAGTTTATGAAGGGATCGCCCGCATTATGCACTTGGCTCAAAACAAATCTGACTGGAAGCGCCAGCGCGGCGCATGCGACCGAGAGCGCGCAGACGACGCGCATCGGCCCGGCGAAGCTCTTTTTGCCGACGACGGCGAGAAGAGCGGAGCTG
This sequence comes from Clostridia bacterium, assembly GCA_017453605.1. Taxonomy (GTDB): domain Bacteria; phylum Bacillota; class Clostridia; order Oscillospirales; family SIG627; genus SIG685. The sequence continues at coordinate 4,888 of JAFTEP010000231.1, read as the reverse complement.
ACGATCACGAGGATCACAATGGTCTCGAGCCAGTTTTTCATCCAACACCTCCGAGCGCCGTTCCCGTCATAACAAAGACCGAGAGCGAAATGAGAAAATAGACCCCGACGCATAACGCGGCGCCGAGAAGGAGCCCGAGAAGCTCGTTCAATTCGTCCAGAAACGCCGACATCGCCGGGCAGGAACACAAAGAAGCGAAGACCGAGCCGCCCCAGAGCGCCAGCTTGAACGCGGCGACAGAAGCGATCGGAGCGCAGCATATAACGACGACAGCAGCGGCGCAGAGGGTGCCGGAAACGCTGCGGACGTAGCCGACGGCGGCGGCGACGGTACGCGCGGATTCCCCGACGAGACTTCCCACCCCCGGGATGAAGCCGGAAAAGGCGAATTTCGCGGTGCGCATCGAGAGAGTGTCGGAAGCCTTTGAGAGGCTCGTCTGAAATCCGAGGATGAACACGAAGACGCTCATAAGAAAGCTCAGACCCGTCACGAAAGCGCGCTTCACGGTGCGGTTTATCCTCAGAGCGCCGTCGGACGCCGCGGCGGCGGCGCTCAGCGCGAACAGAGAGCCCGAAAGGGGCACGAGGATGCGGTCGGTGAGATACGCGAAAACGTCGCTGACAAGCACCAGACCCGCGCTCTGAGCCGCCGCACAGCCCGTGTTCCCGCCCATCGCCCACAGCGCGCCGGTCACGGGGATAAGCGAGACCATGAACGCGCACAAGCCCCTGATGCGCTCCACGACGGATCCGAAAAGTGAATAAAGCGGGCCGAGACAGTAAGCGGCGAGGCAAAGGGCGGCGATCTTTTCAAAGATAGCGGCGTTCAGCGTGATCTCGCCGCTTTGGCGGATACATCCGAGGACGGCCGCGGCGCAGATCAGGCACAGCAGACCGCCGAAAAACTTCAGCGCCTTGCTGAACTGAGCGGAAAAACCGCCGGTGACAAGATCGAGAAGATTTGAAAAAAAGCCCGAGTCGGCGGGATCTCCGAGCCTGTCGGCGATCCCGTCCGGGATCAGGGACGGGAGAGTATCGGCGCCGCTCGACGAGAGGACGGTCGAAGTCAGATCCTCCCCGGGATCCACGTCCGCGAGAACGGGCGAAGAAAAGATCACGGCGGCGGCAAGAGCGATAAGGAAAAAAGCTGATCTTCGGGCAAATTTCATTTTTAAACCTATTTGTTTTCGTTCACGTCCGTCAAGGGATGAACGAGACGGCGAGTTCCAGGATCTGACGGACGAGCGGGACGGCGAGCGCGGCGACGGCGCAGTTGCCCCAGAACTCGAGCTTTTCGGCGACGCCGGGTTCCCCGAGATCCCTGCAGACGGCGGCGACCGCCGAGACAGCGAGCCCGACGGCGAGAGCTTTCAGGATGACGGCAAGCGCATCCGACAGAGCCTCGTTGTTTTTCAGCTCCCCTACGAGCGAAAAGAGACCGTTGAGAAGTTTTAATCCCGCGGGTATGAAGAGACACGCCGCCGCGACGGGTACGGCGCGGTAAAGCGGGCTCCCGAGGCTTCTGAGCACGAGAGATGCGACGGTGCAGACAAGCGCCGCGCCGATATAGGGCAAAAGATCGTTCATATCCCGAACGCGCTCTTCAGGGAATCGAGCAGGTTTTCGATCTGCCCGACAAGAAACATCAAAACGATCACAAGTCCCGCGATCCCTAAAAGCGACGCCTGATCGTCCCTGCCGTATTTAGAAAGGATCTGGCAGGACACGCTGACCGTGAGCCCGATCCCGAGGATCTTCATTATCACGCTTACGTCCATTTTTTCCTCCTCACAGCAGGATCAGCGCCAGCAGGACGCCGGCGGCGATCCCCGGCGTGAGCTGAGCCGCGCGGCGTTTGACAAGGCCGTTCTTCTGACGCGAAACGATCTCGCAAAGTTTTTCCCTTTTTTGGGCGCAGTCCTTGAGTTGTTTTTCGTATCCGAATCTCCCGAGACCCGAAAAAAACTCCTCGACGACTTCATAAGCCTCGGCGGAAAGTCCGCTCTCCGACAGGCTGCCGAGCGCGGCGAACGGATCGTCCGGGGCGCTTTTGAGGCGCGCGAGAAAGCCCGACGATTCGAGCGCGGGGTCGCGAAAGTCGGCAAACAGAAGCGATTTCGGGGTCAACGAGCGGCGGATCAGGTTTTCTGCGTGCCCGATGAGCCTCAGAAACCCTTCGGCGGCGCGCAGACGCCTCGCGTCCGCACCGACGAAAAGAAGCGCGGCTACGGCGGGCGCGGATGCTGCAAAAATCAATCCGAGCGTCCTCAAAGCGCATCCTCCGGCGGAAAAAACTCTACTCTCAGGCGCTCAGACAGCACGAGTGAGCCGAGAAGATCAAAACAGCCGCTTTTTATGAGAGAAGCGATCCCGGGACGACGCCCGAGATCCTTTACGTCTCCCGCGTGGCAGGAAGCGATAAGCACCGCGCCGCAGCCGGAATACTCCCTCACCGCGTCGCAGTCCGCCGGGCGGTACAATTCGTCGCAGACGATGACCTGCGGCGATAAAAGCGACACCGCGCGGCAGATCGCCTCGCTCTTCGGGCAGGCGCGGATGACGTCTAAAAGAGGCGGGATCCTGACCGTGTCCGGGAACAGTTCGTCCCTTTCGTCGGCGGCGCAGACCCTCAGCGGCGAGCCGAGAGCTCCGCGCGCGAGCGAGATCGCAAGATCTCTCATGAACGTGGTCTTGCCGCCTCCGGGCGGTGAAAAAAACAGCGTCGGACAAAGCCCGCCTTTCTTGAAGCGATCGATAGCCTCCCTGCTGACGCCGCTCAGGGATGACGGCACCCTCAGATTTATGCCGCCGAGCTCCGCAACGCTTCCGTCCCCGGTGACCCGTCCGGAAAGACCGAGGCGAACGCCGAGGGGCGTCGTGACAAAGCCCTGACGGAGTTGATCTTCATATCTGTATAGCGAGCCGGCGCAGGCGGCCGAAAGCACGGCTTCAAGATCTTTTTCAGTGCAGATCATGCCGTTCGACGGAGCCGTGACCTGCCCCGAGGAATTGATGAAAAGATTGTCCGCTCCGACGCTGATACTGAGCGGTTGAGAGCGCCTCAGGCGGATCTCGCGCACGTTTTCCGGGCGGGAAAAGCAGAGCACCGCCCGGCTCAGCTCCGGCGGAAGAAGGATTGCGGCTTTTTCGAGCGATCCCAAGCTTCCTATTCCCCTTCCCTTACTCTTCCCGTTCCCGCGCCGCCGGGATCCCGGACCGAACCCCCGACGGCCTTTTTACAACGGATATATATTCACATAACTCCGAAAAAAGAACGTAAAAAAAGCGCCTTAGGACCCTTGCGATCCTGAGGCGCGAAAAAATGTGTTTTTTTTATCTTCTGAGGTATTCCGGGGAGACGGGGAATTCGAAGTAGGTGTCGGGAAAGGGCTCGTCCTCCAGGCAGAAATGCCACCATTCGCAGTCGAGCGGAAGAAAGCCGCTGCGGAGCATAGTCTTTTGAAGGATCATGCGGTTCTCGTGCTGTTCGTCGGTCACGCTGCGGCTGTCCGGGTGAGACTTCTCGCCGAAGAGATCGAACGGGCTGCCCATATCGACTTCTTTCCCGGAGAGCATATCGATAAGCGTGAGATCGACCGCGCTTCCTCGGCTGTGGGATGATCGTTTGGCGATATATCCTTTCGCGAAGAGCTCCTGCTTTTCAAGATCGGGATAGAAGAACGGCTTCATCCGTATATCCTGATCCTCGATCCCCCAGAGCACGAACTGTCTGACCGAGCAGGCGGGACGGTATGCGTCGAATACCTTCAGTCTGTAGCCCCGGACGTTCAGCTCGTTCGCCGCGCTTTTGAGAGCGCGAGCCGCCTCCTTTGTCAGGAGCGCGCATGGCTGTTCATAGCCGTCGATCCTTTCGCCTATGAAGTTGAAGGTGGAATGATACCTTATCTCCTGCACGATCTGCGGGACCTGTTCCGAGAGCACGACAAAGCCCGACGGATCCATGGGGTCTTTTTGAGGACGTGTAAAGCTCATTTCGTCAGCTGGAAGTTCAGCGCCCTCTCAGTCTCTTAAGGACGAGAACGCCGCTTGCTATGATGCCGATCACGCCGAGACCGATCATTATATAGGCTCCGCCCACGCCGGGAAGAGTCACTTCATTGGGATCGTCGACGTTGTAGACCACAGTCAGCTCCATTCCCTCGCTGAACTCGCTCGGATTCTCTTTAAGCTGAGAAACGTAGGTCTTGCCGTCGACTGTATATTCGACGGTGATCGCGTAATCCACGCGCGAATTGCCCGGCGCGTCATCGTCGTAGGTCTCGGTCTTGTCGATCTTTGTGATCGTCGCTTTCGTCTCTACGTACTTGCCGGAGTTGGTCTTGTTGATCTTATCCGCGCCTAAATATATGCAGAAAATGCCCGCCGCAAGAAAGATCAGCGCCAGCACGAGCGCTCCGATGCCTGAGAAAAAGTTTTTCATTGTAAGATCTCCTTTTGATATTTTTTATTTTTCCATTGGAAACTGATTGGGTTCGCGCTGCCCCCTTATACCCTTATCTGTACGCGATAAGCGTAAGGACGACGTAAAAAACGATCATGCCGCCGAGGATGAGCGCCTGCTTGCCGCGGTGGTTAGTCAGAAGTCCGGCGAATTCCCTCACCGCCGCGTTCGGCCAGAAATACCACTTCGTCTTCGCGCCCATCCCGACCGCGCGCATCTTCACGCGCCTTGCGAAAAGTCCGCTGCGGAAAACGTGGTAGTTGGTAGTGGAAAAGGCGATCTTCGCGCCGGGACGGACAGCGTCGATCTTCTCCTTTGAAAACTTCATATTTTCAAAGGTGCTCGTCGAGCGGTCCTCCTCTATAATCCTCTCCTCCGGGACGGAGCGCTCTAAAAGATACTTTTTCATCGCACTGCTCTCGGAGAC
>JAFTEP010000230.1 GCA_017453605.1 Clostridia bacterium | reverse complement strand
TCTGGCTCGACAACCGCGCCGCGAAGGAAGCGGAACTCATCAGGGAGCGCTTCGGACAGAAGAGGGTCTACGACATCACCGGTCAGCCGGAGATCACCGCCACCTGGCCCGCCTCAAAACTGCTCTGGTTCAGATCGAACGAGCCGGAGATCTTCAAAAAAGTAAAAAAGATCTTTCTTCTCGAAGACTGGATCCTTTATAAAATGACCGGGAGATTCGTCACCGAAAAGACGCTCCAGTCGTCGAGCTTGTATTTTGACATCACAAAGGGCGCCTGGTGGGACGAAATGCTCTCGTTTATCGGCATCACGCCCTCGATGCTCCCCGAGCTCTGCGACAGCGGCGAAAAGGTCGGAGAGTATAAGGGCGCGGCCGTCGTCGCCTGCGCGATGGACCAGATCGCCGGAGCGATCGGCGCGGGAGTGTTCGAGAAGGGCGTCGTCAGCGAGATGACCGGCACGACCATGGCGATCTTCGCGCCGACCGACCGCATCCCGGAGTTCGATCCGAAGAGCATCATCCCCTGCCATTACAACTTCGACGGGAGCTTTTGTCTTCTGGCGTGGACGCCCACCGCGGGCATCGCGCTCAAATGGTTCAGGAACAGTTTCTGCGAAAACTTCAGCTTCCGCGAGCTCGACGCTCTCGCCGAAAAGGTCGCCCCCGGCTCCGACGGGCTCAGCTTCCTGCCGTTTCTGTGCGGCTCGACGATGCCCAAGTACGATCCGTCGGCGAAGGGCGCCTTTGTCGGTCTGACGATGGAGCACACGAGAGCGCACGCCGTCAGGGCGATCCTCGAATCCGTCGCCTGTATGCTCAGGGAGAACATAGAATACATGAAGCTCGACTGCCGTCAGATCCGCTCTATGGGCGGCGGCGCGACGAGCCCTCTCTGGTGCTCGATAAAGGCGAATATGACCGGCAGGGACATCGTCACTTTAAAGAACAAGGAGACCGCCTGCCTCGGATCGGCGATCCTCGCCGGAGTGGGCGCGGGCGTGTTCGAGAGCGTGAAGAAGGCGTGCGAGAAGACGGTCACCGCCGACAGGATATACAGACCCACGGGTGAGGATTACACCCGTTGCTATGAAAACTTTTTGAAAGCGGAGGGAAAGATTCTATGAACAAAGTCAAAGCGGCTTTCGTCGGCTTCGGTGAGGTCAACACCCCGGTCGACATCATCGTCAGAAAGTGCGAACAGGCAAAAAAAGAGCTCGAAGAAAAGGGAATAGAGCTGGTCAGCGTCCTCCCGGTCTCCGACGACTACGAGGAGAAGGACGTCAACAAGGCCATTGCGGCTCTGAGCGCCGAAAAGTTCGACAGCCTCATCGTCTGCATCGCGGGCTGGATCCCCACCCACGCCGTCGTCAAGGTCACCGAGCCGTTCAGGCATCTGCCGATCGCTCTTTGGGGACTCTGCGGCTGGTATGAGGACGGAAGGCTCGTCACCACCGCCGATCAGGCGGGCACCTCGGCTCTGAGGAAGACCTTCTCTGATCTCGGCTACAAATTTAAGTATTTCTACGATATCATCGGCAAGCCGTCGAGTGCGGCGAAGGTCGCCGATTTCGCCTGCGCCGCCTCCGCCGCGAGAAAGCTCAGGAGCGCAAAGGCGGGTATGGCGGGCTACAGAGATATGAACCTCTACGGCACTCTCTACGACGGCGGCTCCCTCAAGAAGACCGTCGGAGTCGAGATTGAGACCTTTGAGATGCTCGAACTGAAACAGCGCTTCGACGCCCTCGACAAAAAAGAGATCGACCGCGTCGTCGACGAAATGATCTCTAAATGGCATTTTCTCAAGCCCGGAAAGCGCGAGAGCATGGAACTCGCCGCCGGATACTATCTCGCCGCCGCTCAGCTCGTGAAGGAAAGGGGATACGGGGCGGTCTCCATCAAGGACGTCGACGGAATGAAGAAGCTGCTCGGCTTCCCGCCCGCTCCGATCTTCATGCTTCTCGCCGATCAGCTCGGCGTCTCCACCGTGCCCGAGAACGACTCCCTCGGCTGCGTGACTCAGCTCATGGTCCGCGCTCTCACCGGCCAGTGCGGAGCTTACCTCGAGTTCTACGAGTTCTTCGAGGACGGCGTCCTCGCCGGAGTGCCCGATTACGTTCCCGCGGAGATCACCGACGGCCAGACCACCGTCATGCCCGCCGCGTTCGGCGAACTCAGCGAGGGCATCCTCAACGTCTCGAAGGTCAAGACCGGCACTCTCACGATGTGTCGCCTCACCTGCACCGACGGAAAATATCAGCTCCACCTGGTCCTCGGCGAGGGCAAGACCCCGCCCAAGTGGGAGGAAGCCGGCTGGACTCAGCCCGCGCCTCAGCTTCCGGGACTGAAGATCGTCCTTGACGACGCCGCGGATTTCGCCGACAAGGTCATGTGCCAGCACTACATCATTTCCTACGGCGACAACCGCGAAAAGCTGAAAGATCTCTGCGCGATCCTCGGCATCGAAGTCATCTGAGAACTTCAAATCCATAAGAATAGTTTTTGAAAGGGAAACGTAAAATGAAAACCGAATCTCCTGTCCGGATCGGATGGGCGGAACAGAGCATCACGCCCGAAAACAAAAAGCTCTCCCTCAGAGGTCAGTTCTACGAGCGCATCAGCGAATACGTCGAGACCCCGATCACCGTCACCGCTCTCGCTCTTCAGTGCGGCGAAGGCAGTATGATAATCTGCTCCTGCGACCTCACCAGCGTCGAAGCGGAGCTCGTCGACAGAGTCAGAGAGCTTCTGAAGGGCAAGATCGACTTCCCGCTCGAAAGGCTCATCGTCAACTGCACCCATACCCACACCTCACACACTTACTCCGCGCCGAAAAACGACGACGGCAAAACTTCTTCCGGCAACGCGCTCGGGATCCTCAGAAAGTTCATCCCGGACGATATGGTCTACAAGCCGCTGGTCGACACCACCGGCGTCCTCGATCCCGAGGAAGCCTTCGAGTTCCTCGCGGTTCTAGTTGATGT
>JAFTEP010000229.1 GCA_017453605.1 Clostridia bacterium | reverse complement strand
CGGTCCCGCTTCCTGGACCGGGACCGCTTTCGAATATTTCATGAGCGCCCTGTTTCTTCCGGTTTTCCCGGACAGCTTCGAGAGCGAATCGCTTCATTTTGCCTTTAACGCTCAAAAGGATTTCTGTTGGGGTGAGAAGAAAGTTTTCGGTGTCAGCGAAAGCGGATTTTTCGAGTTTGACAACGAGCTGAATTATCAGTATAAAGCGATGGGCGTCCCTGCGCTGAGACTGAAACGCGAAAACGACGACACTCTCGTTATAAGTCCCTATTCTTCGTTTATTATGCTTCGCGAGGCTCCGAATACCGTCATGAAAAACCTCGCGTCTTTAAAGCGCCTCGGTATGTACGGGAAATACGGTTTTTACGAGGCGCTCGACTGTTCGAGAGGTCGCACGGGCGGTTGTGCTGTAGTGAAAAGCTATATGGCGCATCACGTCGGAATGAGTCTTATCGCCGGAGCAAATCTTCTTCTTGACGACGTTTTCGTCAAGAGATTCTGTGCAGATGAAAACGTCAGGGCGTCGTTGATTCTCCTTGAAGAAAAGATCCCGGTCGATGCTCCTGTCCCCGACAGAAAACTCTACGTCCGCGAAAGTAAAACTCCTTTGAAGCCCCGGGATGTAAAAGAAAGATCTCACGTCAGGGGAGAAGAGAGGTTTTTTGTTTACGGCGGCTGCGGTCTGGGCGTTGTCTGCTCCTCGAAAGGCACCGCGCAGCTCGCGGTGAGGACAGATAAAGAGCCGCTTATTTTTTCCCGTCCCTTAAGCGTGAACGGAGAAAGCGGCTTAACTGTTCGCGTCAATGCGGCGGGAAAAGAATTTTCGACTTTGAAAAGCGAGAACCCGGACGGATCAGTCTATTCTTTTTACGACTGTTCGGGCTGCTGTCAGATCGTCGTCAGACACAAAAAGACTCTTGTGCGCTTCACTATTCTTCCCGTTACGGTTGAAAATGCGGCCATAGGTTTGAAAATCGAAGTCAAAGGAGCAATCGGAGAAGTCGGCGTCTGCATAGAGTGCTTTCCTGTTCTGTGCGACAAAAAAACGTACTCTGCGCACCCGGCTTTCAGAGATCTTTTTGAAGAGTTTTATTCAACCGACGGCGCTTCGCTGATCATCTCAAGAAGGCTGGGGCAGTCAAAAGGAGTCTATGCCGCGTTTAGTTTTTCGGGCGAGGAGAAAACCTTTTCAGCCTGCGGAGAGCCTCAGGACACACAGTATTTCAAGCCTCTCGGTACTCTCGCCTCTTCGGGAAAGCGTTTTTCGCTTCTTTATCCTCATTCGCTGCTGATGCAGAAAAAGACCGTAGGATATGCTGAAAAAAGCGTGTCATTTGAGTTTTCCGTCGCGATAAGCGCAGATGAAAAGGACGCTGCCGGCGTTTCCGAAAAAGTCGCCGCCAAGCTTAAAGACCGAAGATCGTTCTCCGAGCTGGTCACCCGCGCGAATAAGACCGCCGGGAGATTTGATGCTATGCCGACCTCGGATTTTGAAAACAGAGTGCTGAAAAAATGGCTCTTTTATGACGACAGGAGATTCGCTGACAATCTGATCTCTGCGGCAAAAGAGGAGCTTTGGGCACTCGGCGTTTCCGGAGATCTGCCTATCGTCACGGTGCTTCCGGATGAGTTTGACTCTCAGAAGCTGCAGGACGCCGTCAGGAGAAAAAAACTGCACCATTTATGCGGTATAAACTACGATCTTGTTTTTCCTGTCGCAGACGACGGCTACAGACATGAGAAGCTCGACGATCTGAGCAGGGTCGTTTTTAAAGAAAAGACCGGCTATCTTCT
>JAFTEP010000228.1 GCA_017453605.1 Clostridia bacterium | reverse complement strand
GGTGTCCATCATGCCGGGCATGGATGCTCTCGCGCCGGAACGGACGGAGACCAGAAGCGGATTTTTCAGATCGCCGAACTTCTTGCCGTTGATCTCTTCCATCTTCGCGACGTACTGCATGATCTCAGCCATGATCTCGTCGTTGATCTTCCTGCCGTCCTCGTAGTACTGGGTGCAGGCCTCGGTGGTGATCGTGAAGCCCTGGGGGACGGGAAGACCGATGTTGGTCATCTCAGCGAGGTTGGCGCCCTTCCCGCCGAGCAGCTCGCGCATTTTGGCGTTGCCCTCGGTAAAAAGATAAACGTACTTTTTTGCCATGATATAAAACTCCTTTTTTGAATGTCGTTTTTTTGAAATACCTTTATTTTTGTATCACCCGGAAATTATAACACAGGCGTGCGGTTTTTTCCATATATATATCAAATCCGTCACAAAAATTTTACATTTATCATCTCTCCGGCTCAGCTTTGAGCTGGGGATAAGCCGCCTCCAGAAGCTGCCCCAGACGTTCCGCTTCCCCGCGCAGCAGGTGCCAGCCGAACAGAGCTTCGAGCGCCGTTGCGAGACGGTAGGAATAGAGATCGACGTTCGATGGCGCCGAAGGGGCGCGGGCGTTTTTGGCGCGAATGAAAAGGCTTTCTTCCTCGGGATCGAGGATCTCCTTCACGCGCCTCGCCGCCTGAGCCTGAGCGGACGCGGTGACAAATTTAAGCGCCCTGCGGTTGCAGCCGGCGGGATCCGCGCCCGGAGCCAAAACGAGCCTCTCGCGGACCATGACTTCCATCACGCTGTCGCCGAGATACGCCAGAAGAAGCGGCGAAAGGGAATCGGGATTCGGGTTTTCCATTTGTTCCACCTTTTAAATCAAAAGCATCTGTACGATAATTATAATCTTTTGCGCCCGCAAAAACAAGAGCGGCAAAGCCTTTTTGCGTCCGAAAGAGCGAAAAAAGCGCGATTATTTACAATTCCGACAAGATTTCAGTTTCAAATAGTGCTAAAATTATAGGAACTATGAAGTTAAACTTACCGAAAGGACGTCCGTTTTTTATGAACAGAAAAAAGACTTCTTCTGCATCCGTATGGTTCATCGCCGTGCTGTGCGTGCTCCTTGCCGCCCTTGCGATCTACGTCGTCGTATCGTTTCTGACAAGCGGCAGCTCTTTGTTCACCTCTTCCTCCTTCAAGAAGGGGGTCAGCAACTATTTCGGCAAATCCGCTTCCTCGATCACTCAGGAAGAGCTCGACAAGGTCAGGGTGCTCATCATCGACGACACCAACGAAAACCGCATGGTGATCGGTTACGACGATCTGTATGACGCCATCGAGAAGAACTTCAACATCTCCGCCGATGAAAACGCGGTCGAATACGACGAGTATCTGCATCAGATCTCCTTCCCGACTCCCGTCACGAGTTTTGCGGACTACAAGCTTTTCAGGAATATAAAGTACATCAACGTTTCCGACTGCAGCACCTTCAAGTCGCTTTCTGATCTTGACTGCTTCAAGGACCTCGAGTATCTGTATATGGAAAGCAGAGGTCTGGAGAGCCTCGAAGGGATCGAAGCTTTCCCGAACCTCAAGTCCCTGTTCGTCGACAGCAACAAGATCACCGACCTTTCCCCCGTCTCCAAGCTCAACGCGCTGAAAGCCTTCTCCTGCGCCGGCATGGAGATCAGCGATCTTAGTGCGATCAAGGACAAGGATCTGTTCACTCTGGTCGCCAACAACAACTCCATCACCGACATTTCCGCCCTCTCCGGCATGACCGGGATGAAGACCCTCGACCTCGGATACAACCAGATCACCGACGTCAGCGCACTCTCCGGCATGACAGAGCTCGAAAGCGTCTACCTGAACGCCAACGAAAATCTCGCGTCGCTCCACGGTCTCGAAAACGCCGCCGAACTCCGCGAGCTCTATGCGCCTAAGTGCTCGATCAGCGACATTTCGGCTCTCGCCGGCTGCACGAAGCTTTCCACCGTTTACCTCTCCGAAAACAAGATCGAGGATATAAGCGCGCTCGCCGGACTGACCGAGATGCAGTATCTCTCGCTTTCTGACAACGACGTCAAATCAGTCGCTCCGCTCAAGGAATGCACCAAAATGACCTACGTCCTCCTCGACGGCAACGAAAACGTGACCGACTGGGAAGAGCTCGACGGACTGACCGAGACCACCGTCTACGGACGTCCCTCCGAGGAGACTGAAGAGACCGCCGAAGAAACTTCGCAAGCTGACACCGCCGAAGCGGCCGAGACCGCAGAAAATCAGACGGCTGAAACTTCCGAAGCCGCCGAGACCGCCCAAGCCGAGACTTCCGAAGCTTCCGAAACGGCTCCCGCCGAGACCGCAGAGGTCTTGGAGACCGTCGGATCAGAGACTTCCGAGGAATAATCCGAATTTACTTTAAAGCGCGTTTGCGGCCACGAAAGGACCGGACGGCGCACATTTACAAAACCTTTTCCCCCGGCGCGAAGGATTTTCTCTTTCGCGCCGGGGTGAGTTTTTTGTCGGCAGGAAAAGGATCGGGATATACTGAAAGTAAAACAATGACGGAGTCTTTTTTGTATGACCGATCTCGGTTTTCCGCCCGCCGTGCACATTCTCGGGGCGGCGGGCTTTATATGGCTGATGACGACGCTCGGGAGCGCGATCGTCTTCTTTTTCAAGAGCTTCGGCGAGAAGCTCCACGCGATCATTCTGGGATCGACCGCCGGGATAATGACGGCGGCGAGCTTCTGGTCGCTCCTCGAGCCGTCCATATCCCTGAGCGTGTCACGGGGCGGCGCGGGCTGGACGGCGGCGTCCGCGGGGATCGCGGCGGGAACGCTGTTCCTCGCCGCCGCGGACGCGCTGACGGAAAAAATAAAGGGCGAGAGAGGCTCGCTTCTGATGCTGTCGGTGACGGTGCACAATATCCCGGAGGGGCTCGCTGTAGGCGTGGCGTTCGGACTGATCGCGAGCGGCGCGGCGTCCGCCGCCGCGGCGTGGGGAGTCGCGGTGGGG
>JAFTEP010000227.1 GCA_017453605.1 Clostridia bacterium | reverse complement strand
GCCAGCGCGGCAAAAAGACAGACGAGGGCGATATACGACTTTTTCGGAGATTTTTCGGGCATTTTTTCTTATTTTTTATCCGTTTTGTCAGTTTTTGAACGTGAACGCCGTCAGCGTTTCGAATTTGTCTCCGGCGCGAAGGACGGCGGTGGGGAAGTCGGGCTTGTTAGGGCTGTCGGGGAAGTGCTGTGTTTCAAGACACACCGCGCTTCTTCTTATCTGTTTCACGCCGCGCTTGAAAATGATATCGTCGTGCATGAAGTTTCCGGAGTAGACCTGCACCCCGGGCTGATCAGTGAAGACGCACATCGAAAGCGCGCCGTCGGGAGACGTCAGCCGGGCCGCTTCGTAGAGCGTTTTTTCGAAAAACTTTTTCGGCGCGATCCTGTCGATGATGAAGTTGTGGTCGTATCCTCCGGCAAGCTTCAACTGTTCGTCGTCCGCTCCGATGTCTCTGCCGATCTTCTTTTCTTCTCTGAAATCAAAGGGCGTGCCGTCTACGGAGGCGATCTTTCCCGTCGGGATCAGTTTTTCGTCGATCGGCGTGAAGTGCGAGCAGTTCAGCTTCAGCGTGTGATCGAGTACGGTGTTCCCGTCGAATCCCGAGAGGTTGAAGTAGCTGTGGTTCGTGAGGTTGAGAACTGTGTCCGCTGACGCCGTCGCCTCGTATCCTATCGCGAAGCCTTTTTCAAGAAGCGTGTAGGTCACGCGCACGCTCAGGTCTCCCGGATAGTTTTCGTCTCTGTCGGGAGAAAAGAGCGTGAACGCGATCGAGTCTTCGCCCGTTTCGGCCTTCCAGATCTTCTTGTCGAAGCCGCGCCTGCCTCCGTGGAGAGTGTTGGGAAAATCGTTTTGGAAGATATTGTATTCCCTGCCGTTGAGGCTGAATTTTCCTCCGGCGATCCTGTTGGCGAACCTGCCGATCACCGCGCCCTGATACCCGTCGTTCTTCTCGTATTCCGCGAGCGTGTCGTAGCCCCCGACGACGTCCCTTTTTCCTCCGGCGGCGTTTATCTCAGGCGATCTCACCGTCGCGCCGTAGTCGAGGACGCCTAAAGTCAAAAAATCATTTTTCAGCGTGTAGAGGCTGACGGCTTCTCCGCCCGCCGTTTTATCAAAAAGAGTTTTTTCGATGCCCATACCGTCTCTCCCGTTTTTTATTATAGATTTGATATACAAAATTAAGTATAACATACGCAGGCCCTTTTTTCCACAGTATTTTATTAAATTTTCTTTTCTCTTCCCTGATTTGCGCTCTATGGGAACTTTTTTCTTTTCTTAACTTGATTTGACGGGCGCGATATGGTAAAATCAATATGCTCCAAAACTAAGAGCGTCACTCTTTTCCGGCAGGTGAAACTATTTGAAACCGAGAAGCTTTCCGGTCTTCACCGTCACAAAAAAAGCAGCCCTCGCCGCAAAGGCGGGACATCCCTGGGTCTACGCCGAGGAGATCGTCACTTCCTCTCCCTGCGAGAACGGAGCCCTCGTCGACGTCACCGAACAAAACGGCACCTATCTCGGCACGGGCTTTTTCAGCGAAAGATCTAAGATCGCCGTCCGCATCCTCTCGAACAACGCCAACGAGACCTTCGGCGAGGATTTCTGGCGCCGCAGGGTCTCTTACGCCGTCGACTACCGTCTCCGCGTCATGAGAGGGGATGACTTCTCGTCCTGCCGTCTCATTTTCGGCGAGGCCGACGGCTTCCCCGGGCTCACCGTCGACAGGTTCGAAAACGTCCTCTGCGCGCAGGTTTTGAGCTTCGGGACCGAAAAGATAAAAGAACTCGTCTATTCTCTTCTCGTCGAAAAGCTCTCTTCTCACGGCGTGAAGATAGACGGGATCTATGAAAGAAACGATTCCGAGATCAGGTCTCTCGAGGGTCTTGATACCTACAAGGGCTGGTTCGGACTTAGCCATCCGGAAAGCCCGGTCGTCACGATAAAAGAAAACGGCGTGAAGTATCTTGTCGACGTCGAAAACTCTCAGAAGACGGGCTTCTTTCTCGATCAGAAGTTCAACCGCCGCGCCGTCGCCTCTCTCTGCCGGGATCTCAGGGTGCTCGACTGCTTCACCCACACCGGCTCCTTCGCGCTCAACGCCGTCATGGGCGGCGCGAAGAGAGTCACGGCTGTCGACGTGTCGCAGACCGCCGTCGGTCTGGCAAAACAAAACGCCGCTCTCAACGGATTTGAGGACAGGATGGATTTTGTTTGCGCCGACGTCTTCGATCTTCTGCCGTCCCTTGTCAAAAGAGGCGGAAGCGATTACGACTTTATAATCCTCGATCCTCCCGCCTTCACCAAGAGCCGCCAGACTTCCGAGGGCGCGGCGAGAGGGTATAAAGAGATAAACTACCGCGCCATGAGGCTCCTGCCAAGAGGCGGCTATCTTGCCACCTGCTCCTGCTCTCACTTCATGTTCCGCGACCGCTTCGAGAGGCTCCTCAACGAAGCCGCGCGCGACGCCGGGGTCTCTCTTAGGCAGATCGAAGCCCGTCAGCAGGCGTGCGACCATCCGATCCTCACCAATGTTCCGGAAACGGATTACTTAAAGTTCTATATTTTTCAGGTCGTTTGACAGGGAGGGAAAACCATGCTCAAGATCCTTGCGCTCGGAAACAGCTTTTCTCAGGACGCCACGCGCTTTGTCCACGGCATCGCCGAAGCGGACGGACAGGACGTCAGAGTCGTGAATCTCTATATCGGCGGCTGCAGCCTCGAACGCCACTGGAACAATATCCTTTCACAGAGCGCCGATTATCTTCTGGAGGAGAACGGCGTCTCGACCGGACGCTACGTTTCTTTCCAGGACGCCCTTTTCTCCGACAAATGGGACGTGTTCGTGACTCAGCAGGTCAGCGGATCGAGCGGCATGATCGAGACATACCATCCGTTTTTGGAGAACGTCATAAATTTTGTCCGCAAGAGCTCTCCCGAAACGCGCGTTTATCTTCATCAGACCTGGGCTTACGAGATAGATTCCATACACTCGTCCTTTGCCGCCTACGACTGCGATCAGAATAAGATGTACGAGGCGCTCAGATCGGCCTATGATTCCGCCGCCGCGTCGGTCGGCGCCGGGCTTATCCGCTGCGGCGACGCGGTCCAGCTTCTGAGGACGCGCCCTCCGTTCGTCTACGGCGAGGGCGGGATGTCCGTCTGCCGCGACGGCTATCACATGAACGTGCTCTACGGCAGGTATCTTCTCGGCGCAGTCTGGTACGGCACGCTGACCGGAAGGACCGTCGCAGATAACACTTTCGTCCCTTGTGTCCCCGCTATCCCGAACCTGAAATGCAAGCCTGAGTTTCTTTCTGTCTGCAAAAAGACCGCCGACGAGACCGTCACCCGCGGCTGAGAGGTCGAAAATGGATATCCTGCGCGTCGTTTTCGTCTGCCACGGCAATATCTGCCGCAGTCCCACGGCGGAGTTCGTTTTCAAAAAGATCCTTTTAGACCGCGGACTCGAAAAGAGAGTCGAAGTCACATCACGCGCCATGACCCGCGATGAGATCGGGAACCACATATATCCTCCGGCCAGGCGCGTTCTTTCGGCGCACTCCGTGCCATTCGATCCCGACAAAAGGGCGACTCTTTTCACTTTTGACGACTACCGAAAAAACGACCTCGTCCTCGCGATGGACTCGGAAAACCTCGACGATCTTAATTACGCCACCTCGTCCGATCCCGACGGCAAGGTGAAGACGCTGACCGCCGCGGCGGGAATGAACGGCGAGATCGAGGACCCCTGGTACACCGGGAATTTCGAGAAGGTCTTCTCTTTGATAGAAAAAGCCTGCCTCACTCTCGCCGACAGCCTTTTCAAGCGCTGATCGTAAATTATTCACGCGAAAAAACCCCGAAGAAAAAAATCCGCAAAATCCGCAAAAAATATTGACAAAATCTCCCGTATATGGTAAAATATCCAAGCTTTACTTTATCAAGTTAAAGCGATAAAGCGATAGAAAGGTATATCGCGTATTTTTTCGGAGGTCAATATGAAAAAACTTCTTTTCCTCGTTCTCTGCGCGCTGATGCTCGTTTCGCTCGCCGGAATGTTCGCGTCCTGCTCGGAGAAGAAAACCGTCACCGTTGGCTACACTATCTACGCTCCAATGAACTTCGTCGACGATAACGGCAAACTTGTCGGCTTCGACACCGAGCTTGCCGAAAAGGTCTTTGCGAATCTCGGATATGAAGTGATGTTCAAGGAGATCAAGTGGGAGAACAAGTACACGGATCTTGCTTCCGGCAACATCAACTGCATCTGGAACGGCTTCACCGCCAACACCTCGGACGACGACGGAGTCGCCCGCGCTGATAAGGTCGACTTCTCCTACAACTACATGGAGAACAAGCAGGTCGTCGTCGTGAAGGACGCTTCGATCACTGCCGCCGCGGATCTCGCCGGAAAGATCGGCGTCGCCGAATCCGGCTCAGCGGGCGAAGAATACGCGAAGGGCTTCGAGGGCGCCACCGTGAAGGGCGTCACCAAGCAGACCGACGCGCTGCTCGAGGTCAACACCGGTTCGGCTGATTTTGCCGTCCTCGACGCTCAGCTCGCCAACAACTACGTCGGCAAGGGCGACTATGCCGCTCTGAAAGTCGTCGACGCTCTCACCAGCGACGTCGAATACTACGCCATCGGCTTCAAGAAGGGCAGCGACCTGACCGCGAAGGTCAACGGGCAGCTCGAAAAGCTCGCCGCCGACGGCACCATCAGGGCTCTCGCCGAAAAATACGGCGTCGAGAACACCGTTTTGCTCGACTTCTCTTCTCAGAAAAAGAGCTGACCCGTTTTTGAATCGCGGTTTTTGTCTTAAACCGTCATAAAGCTTTTTTGCCGTGTTTTCCGTCCTTTCCGGGGCGGAAAACACGGCGTCAAAATCATTTTTTCGGCAGGTAAACGATGTCATTCTGGGACGTAACTTTATATCTTTTGAGCGGCTTTGAGATCTCGCTTTTGATCTTCGCCGTCACGCTGCTTGTCGGGATACCTTTAGGTCTCCCGATCGCGTTCTGTTCCATGAGCCGTTTCAGGCCCATAAAATACGTCGCGAAGGTCTTCGTGTGGATCATCCGCGGCATCCCGCTCATGCTGCAGATATTCATAATCTATTACGTTCCCGGTCTCGTCTTCGATCTGCAGCTTTTCCCCGAGGTCGACAGGTATTTCTATTTCAACTACGGCGTCGAGGACGCGGGACGCGTGTTTGCGGTCCTTATTGCGTTTGCGATCAACTACGCCTGCTATTTTTCGGAGATATACCGCGGCGGCATCGAGAGCATCAGCAAAGGACAGTACGAGGCGGGACAGGTCCTCGGCATGACAAAGAATCAGATCTTTTTTAAGATCGTTCTCAAACAGGTCGTCAAGCGCATCGTCCCGCCGATGTCCAACGAGATCATCACGCTCGTCAAGGACACGGCGCTCGCAAACTGCATCATGGTCAGCGAGATCGTCAAGCAGGCGAACACTCTTGCCGCGACAAAGGCTCTTATCTGGCCGCTTTTCTACAGCGGCGCGTTCTATCTTCTGTTCGTCGGGATTCTCACGGTCCTGTTCGGCAGGATCGAAAAAAAGCTCTCGTATTTCAGTGTGTGAGGATAATTATGCCGCTGCTCGAAGTCAAGAATTTCAAAAAATCCTTTTCACAGACTCCCGTTCTGAAGGGCATCGACTTTTCGCTCTCGCACGGCGAGACGCTCGCGGTGATCGGCTCCTCCGGCTCGGGAAAGACGACGCTTTTAAGGTGCATCAACTTTCTTGAAACGCCCGACGAGGGAATGATGTACCTCGACGGAAAACTGCTCTTCGACGCTTCGGCGCCTCGGCAGTCGGACGACGAGATCCGCGAAAAAAGACTGCATTTCGGCCTCGTTTTCCAGAATTTCAATCTGTTCCCGCAGTACACGGTCTTTGAAAACCTGTGTCTTGCGCCGAAGCTTCTGGCGCGCGCGGGATCCGACTTCAAGGATCAAAAAAAGAAGATCTTCGCCGAAATAGAAGAAAAATCGGCGTCCCTTCTGGATAGGGTGGGGCTCTCTCAGAAAAAGGACGCCTATCCCTGCCGGCTTTCCGGCGGCCAGCAGCAGAGGGTCGCCATCGCGAGGGCTCTCGCGCTCTCGCCGGACGTGCTCTGCTTTGACGAACCGACCTCCGCGCTCGATCCCGAATTGACCGGAGAAGTCCTCAACGTCCTGCGCTCTCTGTCTGAGGATAAGGTGACGATGATCGTTGTCACACACGAGATGGGCTTCGCGGCGGAGGCGGCGGAGCGGGTGATATTCATGGACGGCGGTCTGATCGCGTTCGACGGTCCGTCAAAAATCGCTTTCGGCGCGGACTGTCCGAGCGAGAGACTCAAAACCTTCATCGGCTCCGTTTCAAAATAGTTTTTATATGGTTTTTATCGGCTGAATACCGCTCCCGCGCAAGAACCCGCGCCGTTTGAGCAAAAAACGCTTCTTTCTCCCTCTCATTCTTTCCGCCCGTCCGGGATCGTTCCCGTACGGGCGGATTTTACACGCTGCTGATAAAACAGATCTGACAGAGAAAACCGCTTTTCACTCCGGTATGCTCTCTGTGATCTTGTGATTGAACATCTTCTTGTAAAGTCTGCTGACGTAGTTCGGGTCGTTGTATCCGAAGATCGCCGCCGCTTCGTAGAGCTTCATCCCGTCGTGCCAGACGAGATGGCTTATAGACGAGAGCTTCACTCTGTTGATGTACTGTTTGACAGTGCATCCCTGCGCTGTCTTGAAGAGATTGCAGAGGTATTCCGGGGCGATCTCAAGGCGCTTCGCGACCTGCCTTAGAGTGAGGGGCTCGTGGATATGACGGTGTATATATTGCTTGGCTCTTTCCGCGTAGAGAGAAGATTTCGGGATATCAAGGGAAACGTCGGACAGCTTTTTCCCTTTTTCATCTATCAGAGTGAGAAGCGTCAGAAACTGAAACACGCTTCTTGCGTTCGATCGGTCATACGAGTCTTTTCCGTAAATGAAAGAATCTATCGTTTCTCTGATCTGAGCTGTGTCAAGTTCGTGCGGTATCAGATGCGGCAGATACAGACCCGAGAGAGGCGAATCCGAGTAGTTCCATTTGACGCGCACACACAATTCTCGCCGCGAATGGAACGAATCCGTCCAAACGACCGTGTCGTAATATCGCGTCAGAACGACGACGTCGTGTTTTCTTGCGGTGAAACTGAATTCCTGACTCTCGAAATTTAATTCTCCTTCTTCTATATATATTATGTGCAGAAATCCCTCTCTCCAGGAAGGGAAGGTGCTGCGCCATTCCTTGCCCGTCGCTCCGTGCGCGAAAGCCAGACGGGGGAGCGAAAAAATATCTATAGGTCTCATTTTCGGATCCTTTCAAAACTTTTTTCGGAAAGATTATACAAAAAAATCTTAAACTTGTCAAGAATTCTTAAAATACTCTATTGTTTTTTTGGTTTTGCTGCTATAAAATTGCATAAACCGATAAAAGCGTTTTTTCCGGGAAAAGCGACTTTAAAAATATCAAGACAAGAAGGAGTTTTTTATGAAAAAGATTTTGGGCATTCTCTTGTCGATCGCGATCGTCGCGGCTTTCGTTCCCGCGATCATTCCGGCCTCGGCTCTGGAAGCCACGTCGGGCTGGGGGGTCGGAGCGGACGGCAAGTACCACGTTACGAGCGCGACCGATCTTCTCGCGTTCGGCCAGAGCGCTTCTGATTTTGCCGGTCAGACCGTCGTTCTCGACGCGGATATCGTCTTCAACGACATGACCGCCGCCGAAATGAAAGCCGACGGCACGGGCGTGAACGTCTGGACTCAGAGCGCCGCAACGTTTTCCGGCACTTTCGACGGGCAGGGCCATTTTATAAAAGGCCTTTACAGCAAGGTCGACGCCAGCGCGCCCGCGTCGTGTCTTTTCGGCGACGTGAACGGCGCCGTGATTAAAGACCTCAGTCTGATCGAGTCTTACGTCTATAACTGGCATTGGCTCGGAAGCGGTCTCGTTTCAAAGATTTCCTACGGTTCTCGGTTCGAGAACGTCTACGTTTCCGGTATCCTTGAGGGCCGCAGCTATCTCGGCGGCTTCTGCAACCTTCTCGAGGGAGACGGCACTCAGTTTGTCAACTGCTGGTTCGACGGATCGATCATCTCCGCCGAGTCCACCGTCGGCGGTTTCGCCGGTCAGGTGGATAAATCCGTCGTTTTCGTCGACTGCCTCAACACCGGCTCGATAAGCGTTCCGGCGGGCAGCAACGCCGGCGGCTTTGTCAGCAACGTCGAAGGCGGATCCGTTGACTTTATAAGGTGCGTTTTTGCCGGCACAGTCGCCGTTGGCAGCGCGAACGGCTGGGCGTTCTGCGCGAAAGCAAATTCGCTGGTCACTTCCGACGGCTCTGTTTATGATCCTTCAAAATGCGCGGAAGACGGAAATTCCGCTTCCTATTACGGCACTTCTATCTCCGGCACGAGATACGCCGTCAGCGCCGATCAGGTTTACACCGAGACTTCAACTCTCGATTCGGCGTCTGTCGCCGACGGCGGCGACGGCTGGGGCAACAGGATCTCCGGCAGCAGGATCCTCGCCGTTCCCTCGTTCTTCGCGACGGATAAGGTTTCTTTCGCCTATAACTCCGCCGACGGCAAATGGCACATCGCCTGCGCGTCCGATCTTCTTGCGTTCGGACTGAGCGCTTCCGATTTTGCAGGACAGACCGTCGTTCTCGACGCGGATATCGTCTTCAACGACAAGACCGCCGACGAAATGAAGGCCGACGGCACCGGTCTCAACGAGTGGGTCCAGAATACCGCAACATTTTCCGGCACCTTCGACGGGCAGGGTCATTCCATAAAGGGTCTTTACAGCAAAAAGGATTCGAGCGCGCCTGCTTCATGTCTTTTCTCCGACGTGAACGGCGCAGTGATAAAAGACTTCTGTCTGACCGAGTCTTACGTCTATAACTGGCACTGGCTCGGAAGCGGTCTGGTTTCAAAATTTTCCTACGGTTCTCGGTTCGAGAACGTCTACGTTTCCGGCATCCTTGAGGGCCGCAGTTATCTCGGCGGCTTCTGCAACCTTGCCGAAGGAGACGGAACACAGTTTATCAACTGCTGGTTTGACGGAACGATCATCTCGGCGGAGTCGACCGTCGGCGGATACGTCGGTCAGGTCGATAAATCGGTCACGTTTACCGATTGCCTCTTCTCCGGCTCGATAAGCGTTCCGGCGGGCAGCAACGCGGCGGGTTTTGTCAGCAACGTCGAAGGCGGATCCGTTGACTTTATAAGGTGCGTGTCCGCCGGCGGCGTCGCCGTTGGCAGCGCGAACGGCTGGGCTTTCTGTGCGAAATCAAATTCGCTGGTCACTTCCGACAACTGCTGGTATATCGCTTCGAGATGCGCTGAAAACGGCGATTCAGCTTCCTATTACGGCACGTCGATCTCCGGCACAAGATATTCTATGAGCGCCGATTCGCTTTATTCGGCGGCCGCGTCTCTCGGTTCTGCCTGGGGATATAGATCCGTCGGCGGTTCGTGGATCTCCGTTCCGGTTTATTTTGCCGACAGCCTCCTTGTCGACACCTACAAGGCGTCCGGCACTGCTCCGGCAGAGACCGGCAAAGTCTTCGCCGGCTGGTATCTCCCCGACGGCACCGCCTTCACGGGCTCGACCGGAAGCGCGATCCCCAGATTCGTCGACGAAAACGTCATGTCCGTAAAAGCTCAGGCTTCCGCGACGGAAGCGGGCAATCTCCGCTTCCTCTCCACAGTCGACTGCCTTGATTATACCGAGGCGGGCTTCATTATCCGCGTCGACGCGATCGACTGGACCTACACCAAACAGATCACAAACGTCTACAGATCCGTCAACGCCGCGGGCTCGACCGTGTATCCGTCTCAGGTCGGATGCGACGATTCCGCTTTCATCACTTTCGCGAAGCTGACCGGGATCCCCGACGCCTACTACGATTCCGATATCACCGTCACTACCTACTGGGTGACGGCGGACGGAACGACGGTGACCGGCGCGACAAGGACCGTCACCTACAACCAGATCGTCGCGCTTTCCGCCTGAAAGGAGAAAAGATGAAAAAGTTTGAATCGCCCGAGATCGAAGTCGTTCTTATCCCGCTTGAGATCAGCCTGCTCGATATCTCCGACGGCGACCCTGCCGAAAACAGCAATAACGACATCATCTGGGGCAATCCGTAAAAAAACCTTTATCCGTCGCATAACTCCCCGCCGCGCTTCAGTCCGGCGGAGAGTCAAAAACCCCGCGGAGCCGTCAAGACCAGCACGTCGACGAAGGTCTACAGTTCGATCATTGCCGACGGAGTTTCCCGCGACGCCGGATACGTCAGCGGCTGCTCCGATTCGGGTTATATCACATACTGCGCGCTCAAAGGCATTCCGAACGACGTGACGAACGCCTCGATCTCGGTCAAGGCCTTCTGGACGACCTCCGACGGCACGAGAGTTTACGGAGCCGAAAAGCTCTACACCCTCACGACGACCGCGAGCAGCATCGCGCTGACCGTCGCGTAAGAAGGGTAAAGATATGAAGTTTGTAAAACCCGAAATGGAGCTTCTTTCAGACTCCGACGAGATCTTCACGGCTCTCGATACCTCCAACACCCCCATCGACGATACCAACGACAACAACAACAAGATCGGCTGGGATTAAAAAGCGTATCCTCTGCCCGGCGCACCGTTCTCCTTGCCGGACCGAAGGATAAAAATGCGGGAAGCGGCTTTTATGTGTTCCTTGAGCCGCCTCCCGCACTTGTCGCCCGCCGCGCTTCGAATGTCTTTGCGCGGCGGACAAGAGATTCCTGCGGGACTTACGCTCCGCGGGGATAAGCTGTTTTCTCCTGAAATGTTTTTCGCCCGTCCGGATCCAAAGGTCCCGGACGGGCGAAAGTTCTTACTTGTATGACTTATCCAGCTCTCACATGAATTTGAAATCTTTATATCCGAGCAGGGAAGCGCCGATAATTCCGGCGTCGTTCTCGAACTGCGCGATCGCGACCATCGTCTCGCTCTGATCCTCTCTGAGCATCGAGAGCTTTCTGAGCTCTGATCTCAGGGGAGCGAGGATGTATTCGTTCTCTCTCGACAGACCG
>JAFTEP010000226.1 GCA_017453605.1 Clostridia bacterium | reverse complement strand
TTGTGATAAACGCCGAGAGCGGATGCGCGGATCTGACTCAGACGGAACTTGAAACGCTTCAAGGATACCTTTCGGGCGGCGGAAAACTGCTCGTGCTGTCCGACGTGAGAGAAGACGGGGATATATGCGCGAATCTCGAAGAACTCTGCGGCGAATTCGGTGTTACCGGATTAAACGGCGCCGTTTACGAAACTGACGCCTCAAACTACTACCGCTCGAACTATTCCGTATATCCCTCTCTGGAAACTCACGGCATAACCGAAAGCCTGACCCAAAGCCATCTTGAAGTGCTTATTCTCGGAGTCCAGCCGCTTTCGCTCACTGACGTCAAAGGTGTGACGCAGACTGTCCTCGCCGAGACGTCCGAACATTCATTTGCGATGAGCGACCTCGGATCGGACCCGCAGAGAGCTGACGACGATCCCGACGGTCCCTTCCCCGCAGCGGTGCTGTGTGAGAGGGACGACGGAGCTTCTTTCATAAGGATCGCTTCGACCTCCGTCACTCTCTCGGACGCGGACGCTCTGACCTCCGGCGGAAATTCGAGCTTCTTTTTGAACTGCGTCGAATGGCTCTGCGGGAAAAACGACACGATATCTGTGAGGACTTCTCCTCTTGACGGCTCTTCTCTCAGCATCCCGGAGTATTCGAGATACGTCTGGACCGCCGTCTTCTGCGCCGTCATCCCGCTTTCTCTGATCGCAGCCGCCGGGATCGTCTGGTACGAGAGAAGGAAGCGTTGAAAATGAGGCCCAAAACAAAACAGCTTGTAATTCTGTGCTGCGCCGCTGTCATCCTGACAGCAGCGTGCCTTGCGTTATGGCTTTTGACAAGCTCTCCGCAAACAGAAACTATGCCTAATGACGTTCTTCTGAGCGCCGGCGACCATGAATCCGTCGGGTTTTCTGTCGGAAACGAAAATATTGAAATCGTCAAAAACGGCTCTTTCTGGTATATAGAAGGAAATGAAGATTTTCCTCTCGATCAGGAAATACCCTACGCTATGGAGAAGATCCTTTCTCCGCTCTTATATAAGAGGACGGTGACACAAGACTGTTCAGATCCCGAAACCTACGGGCTCGGAACTCTTGCGCTGAAGGTTTCATTCACGGGATCGGATCAGAGCGGGACTTTATATATCGGCGATCCCTGCTCTTCTTCTCCCGGATGGTATTTCGCTTTCGGCGACGAAAAGACCGTCTATCTCGGCGACGAATCGCTCGGGAACGCCTTCACCTTCGGAAATCTTCTCGATCTGATACTTCTCGACAATTACCCGCCCTTGAACGCGAATTCAGTCACCGGCTTGAAAACAGACACGTTCGAGCTCGTTTTGACGCCGGAGGGTGCTTTTGGCGATACCGAAAGCCGTTTTTCTCTTAAGTACGGAGAAAAGCTCTTTATGACTGACTGCGATACCGCCGAAGATACGGTCATGCTTATAAGCGGCATTGAGCCGGAATCCTGCGCAAGATACGGAATTACAGACGAAAAAGTCCTCAGAGAATACGGTTTTGAAGATAAAAAACTTGTCGTAAACTACAGCGATTCAGGAAACGAACTGACAAGCGTCATATATATCGGCTCTGAAACGGACGACGGACACGTCTACACGCTTCTTGAGGGATCAAATCAGATATGCCTCGTCCATGACGACTATATAAAAGCTCTCTCTATCTCGGCGGAATCGCTGTTGTCAAAAAAGGTCTTTCCCTTAACGCCCGGAAAGATCTCCGTGCTGGAAATGAAAACCGAGTCGGGAGTTTATTCTCTTGAGCGTCGGACGAAAAGCGTCGAAGACGCGGAAGGGTTGACACAGACAATCGTTGAATACTATAAAGACGGCGTTCTCGCGGATCAAAATAATGCGGACGCGCTGATCGATATGCTGACTTCTCTGAAAGCATCATCAGTCGCGTTTTACGAGCCGGAGGGCTCGGAAGAAGTTTTTGTTTTAATCATAACTTCTGTCGACGGACAGATACACAAGATAAGCGTAATAAAAGACGGCGAAGATTTTTATGCTCTCCGGGACGGCGTCTGCTGGCAGAAGATCTCGGAAGTTGACGCAGTGAGGCTGATGGATTTAAGTATATAAGAAATACAAAAAACAAACCTGCCGAGGATCAGGAATTTCCGATCCCCGGCAGGAGTTTTTATGATTTTCAGGAGTTGGCAAGATTGTCTTCCGTTTTGAAGCGGTATGAGATCATATCTTTGAAAGCCTTTTTATTGAGCTCCGAAAGCTCTTTAGCCTGCTCGCTCGCGACTCCGTTGACGACTCTCGGATATCTGAAGCAGAGACGGGCGTTCTTGGTGAAGACGTCGAAATAGTCGAGTTTTGACATATCCGTGTCGCCGAACTTGAAAGAATACGCGTCGTCGGCGTTAGCGGGGACCTCGCCGAAGATCTCGACGAGAGGCATCAAAAGATCGTCCTCGACAAGTTTGTCGTAGATGCTCTCGGATTCGATGATGAATATCACGGTGTCGCCGGAATTGATCTCGAGCCGGAACTGTTCGGCAAACGCAGTCTCATAAACGGTCTCGCCGTTCTCGTCAGTGCCGGTGACGACAGGTCTCAGAGAGATGATATCAGAAACGATCTTTCCGTCGCCGTTGTGGTCGGAGGTGAGGATCTTTGAGTTCAGGGTCGAGGTGATCTCGTCAATCTGCGTCAGATTGAAGGTTTTCGGCCCGAGATAGAGTATGTTAGCGTCGGGCTCGACGCGTGAAGCGGTGTTGAGAACGAGAAACAGCACGAACGC
>JAFTEP010000225.1 GCA_017453605.1 Clostridia bacterium | reverse complement strand
TACCCTCCGCTCCCGAAAGACATTTTTTCGCCGTTTTCGTTCGGAGCGGGAGCGGCGTTGGGAACGTCAAAACCGTTCTGGTCGTTCATAAGCACCTCTTGAAAGCGTCCGCCGGAGCAGGCGGGAACGCCGCGTTGAAAATGAAGCCGTACTGAAATTATAAACGAAAAAGCCCGGCTTGTCAAGCGCGGGACGAAAACCGCTTCCTTTGGCGAAGACTCTCAAGGGGCGGGAAAAGCGGGAAAAAGTCCGGAGGCGCGAAAAAAGCGTATTTTGCAAAAACGGCGCGGGAGCCCGGACACAAAAAACGCCGCGCCGCTTGACAGGCGAAAGACGGGCTGATATAATCTATGTGCGGATCGGCAAACGATCGGCAAGCGACAAGCAAACAAGCAAAAGGAAGGAAAAGAGAAAAATGAAGATCAGAAGGACGCTCGTCTGCGCTCTTGCGGCGCTCGTTTTGACGACGTTTTTCGCCTGCGCTCCCAAACAGACGGCTTCGCTGCCGGAAACCCTGCCGGCAGAGACCGCCAAGGCGCGGACCGGGCTCGACAAATGGGGCAGAGAACCGGTCGCGAGCGCCGTCCCCGGAAACAAGAAGTTTTCCGGCGAGAAGGTGAACATCGCCATTGACGAATCTCAGAAGCAGGACTTTTTTTCAGACGCTCTGAACGGAGATCTGATGAACGACGCCGTATATAACCGCAATCTCAAGGTCGAGAACGATCTCGAGGTGCAGCTTAACTTCATTCTCTTCGACGGCTCCGACACCTCCGCCAGACGTGGGTTTGTGTCGAAGCTGACCTCCGCCGTGCTGAGCGGGACAGGCGATTTCGACCTCGCGGCCGGCTTCGCCTCCTATATGACCGGAGGAGTGAGGAACGACGCCTTCATGAACCTGAGAGAGCTCGAGGAGATCTCCTCCCTCGACTTCGGCAAGCCGTGGTGGAACAGGAGCTACGTGGAAAGAGTCACGGTGAACGGAAAGCTTTTCACCGTCGTGGGAGACTGCTGCCTCTCCGGCCAGTACGACGCGGGCTGCCTGTTCTTCAACAAGCGTCTCGCCGACGAGCATCTTGCGGCGCTCGGAGGCAGCGACGGTCTATACAGGCTCGTCGAGGAAGAGAAGTGGACCTTCGACGCGTTCACGGATATCGTAAAGGATCTCTACAACGACGCCGACGGAGACGGACAGAGGAGCGACGGCGATCTCTACGGCTTCGCCTCCCGCTGGACCGCCTCGATCCCCGTGGATTTCTTCATGGCGGGGATGGACGCGCCGATGACCGAAAAGGGCCCGGACGGGATCCCGGAACTCATGCTCAAAAACGAAAACAGCGCCAGGACCGTCGCGGCGATAGATAAGCTGGTGCGTCTTAAACGCGACTGCGCCGGCGCATACTTCAATCCCTCCTGGTACAACAACCCGGACGCAAAAGAGACTCTTCTGAAGATGTTCACGGACGGCAGACTTCTGTTTTTGTCAAGGCCCCTGTTCCAGGCGAGCGAGCTGAAAAACATGAACGACGATTTCGGACTGCTGCCGATGCCGAAATTCGACGCCGAACAGAAGGGCTACAGAACGTCGCAGTTCGACGGCTATTTCTGCTTCGTCGCGGCGGCGGACGTGGAGGATCCTCGCGGCAGAGGCGATCTTGCCGGGACCGTGCTGGAAAAATTCTGCGAGGAATCCTGGCGGACCGTCAGCCCGAATTACTTTGAAACCGTGATGAAGTACCGCTATCTCCGCACCGACACGGAGAACAGGAAGGACCTGGAGATGTACGACCTCATCCTCGCCTCGAACACGTTCGATTTCGGGATGGTCTACTCCGCGGCTCTGGATTTCTGCTACGACGCGGTGCGCGAAGCGGTAAAAAACAACGGCAATTTCGCTTCCGCGTGGGAGACAAAGGAAATGTCGGCCGTCAACAGATTCGACGCGCTTATCAGATGGCTGACCGAGGACGACGGGGAATAAACGCCCGCCGCAGCGATCCCTGAAACAACGTCCCGCCGGGCGCGTCGGCTTTCCGGGGGACGATCGATCCGACTTAAAAAAAACGGCCGCCGGAGCTTCGGCGGAGATCGTGAGGAGACTGATTTGAGCGAAAAGGCTTATGAAAGAGAGCTCGCTTTTCTCGGGCAGACCGTGACGGAAGCCTTCGCGGCGCACGGAAAGATGGAAAAAGTGACGGATAAAACCGCCTTTGATCTCGTGACGGACGCCGACGTGGCGATAGAGAGACACGTCACGCGGAGGATAAGGGAGGAGTTTCCCGGCGACGGCATCCTCGGCGAGGAGGATAACCCGAAGACCGCCGTAGGCGGGCGGACCTGGACGGTCGATCCGATAGACGGCACCGTAAACATGGCGCACTCGATCAGGCTTTTCGGCGTTCAGTGCTCGCTGACGGAGGACTTCGAGCCTGTGGTCTCGGTGATATATCTGCCCGTCTTCGGGGAGCTCTACAGCGCCGTCAAAGGGCGCGGCGCGTTCTGCGGAGAAAAAAGGCTCCGCGCCGCAAAAAGAGAGCCGGAAAAGGCGATCGTCAGCTTCGGCGACCTCTCGCACACCCACGCCGACGACTTCACCGACCAGATGCGGATGATGTTTTATCTGAGCCCGAAGGTCTCAAAACTGCGTATGCTCGGCTGCGCCGCAGTCGATTTTGCCGCTCTCGCCGCGGGAAAGCTCGACGGGACCGTGTTCTTCACGAAAAACCTCTGGGATCTGGCCCCGGGAATGCTGCTTGCTAAAGAGGCCGGCTGCGAGATCTGTTCGCCCGAGGGCGGATACACCCCCGATTCGAGAGCGATCATCATCGCCTCCACGCACGAGATCGCAGAGCTGATAAGAGAAAGCTACTGATATTTCAGGTCGCGCTCATGGGAGGCATATCCGTCTCGACGACTTCTCCCGTCTCCGGATCGCGGGCGAGCATCTTCACGCGCCTTTCGGCGTTCTCGAGGAGCGACGTGCACTCTCTGACGAGCCTCACGCCCTCCTCGAAGAGCTTCAGCGAATCGTCGAGCGCGGTCGAGCTGTTTTCGAGCGCCCTCGTGACTTCTTCAAGCCGCGCGAGCTTCTGTTCAAAGCCTTCCTGAGGCTTGGCGTTTTCTGACATTTCAATCCTCCAAAACGTTTTGTCCTTTATTCTTCGTTCTTCTCAGGCGCCGGTTGGGTCCGGCGCTTTGTTTGTTTTTTGGGCGAGCCCTCTTTTTTCAGTTCGACTTCTTCGATCTTCGCCGAGGCTCTGCCGTCTCTGAGCCTAAGCGTGACTTTGCTTCCGACAGACAGCTTTTCGGCGGAATCCACGACCGTTTCCCCGTCGAACACCGCGGCGTAGCCTCTCGACATGATCTTCATCGGATCGAGCGCACTAAGCCTCTGCATCGCGCCGCTGAGCCGCAGTCTCTTGTTTTCGAGGATCGTCTTCTCGCCGTTTTCGAGCCTGCGGGAGAGCTCCATTATCTCCATTCTCCTGTCGTCGATGACCGACTGCAGGCTGACAAGATACCTGTTCTTTTTAAGTCCGTCCAGCCGCGCCGCCGCCGCGTCGAGCTTTGCGCGCATCAGGGCGTCAAGATGCCCTCTCGCCGAGGCGAGCCTTCTCACCAGATCGCTCCCGTCCGGCAGGCACAGTTCAGCCGCCGCCGACGGAGTCGGCGCCCTGAGATCCGCCACGAAATCGCTTATGGAAAAATCCGTCTCGTGTCCGACAGCGGAGATCACCGGGACTCTCGAACGGAAGATCTCGTCGGCGAGCCTTTCGTCGTTGAACGCCCACAGTTCTTCGAGAGAGCCTCCGCCCCTGCCGATGATGATGACGTCGACCGGGTGACGGTCGTTGAAAAACCTCACTCCCGAACACAGCTGAGCCGGCGCGCCCTCGCCCTGCACGAGGCAGGGGAACAAAACCAGCTTCGCCGGAAGAAAGCGCCTCGTCGCGACGTTTATCATGTCCCTGATCGCCGCTCCCGTCGGAGAGGTGATGATGCCTACGGTCTGCGGGAACTTCGGGATCGGCTTTTTGTGCGCCGGATCGAAATAGCCCTTCGCCTCTAAATTCTTCTTGAGCTGCTCGAACGCGAGATACAGACTGCCGATCCCGTCCGGCTCCATCGTGTAAGCCTGGATCTGATAGGAGCCGTCGCGAACGTAGACCGTGATCCTTCCCGTGATGACGACCTTCATCCCGTTTTCGGGCTTGAAGTTCAGCTTGTTCTTGAAATTACTGAACATGACCCCCTTCAGTACGCCGCCGTCGTCCTTCAGGGAGAAATAATAGTTGCCGGTGCGCAGGTGGTCGTTGAAATTCGAGATCTCCCCTCTGACGCTGACAAGATACAAAAGCTCGTCGTTCTCGAGAAGATCCTTGACGTATTTATTGAGCTGTGTTACGCTGAAAACAGTTTTTTCCGCCATAATTCACATCCTCAGCCGGTCTCTGCCGTCCGGAGCGGCTCCCGCCTCGAACGCCGCCTTCGCCAGAAGCGCGGTCCCGAGCGCGTTGTCCCGGGAATACTCCCCCGGGCAAAAATATGTTTTTTCTCTGTCTTTGAACGCCTCTCTCAGAAGCTGCGACGAGGCGACCCCGCCGGAGAAAAGAAGCTGGCCACCGACGTCCTCCGTCAGAGCCCTGACCGCGCTCACGACGGCGTCGAACACGAATTTTGCAAGGTCCTCTTTACTCAGAGACTCCGAAACGAGCCTGTCGAAGCGGTTCTCGAGCCCGGAAAGATTGACCAGACCGTCTTTTTTCGGGATCTTTACGTCAAAAGTTCTGTCGGATCTGAGCGCGAGCTTTTCGAGCTCCCCTCCGCAGGGGAATTTCAGCCCGAGCTTGACTCCGCAGCGGTCGACGAGCTGACCGCAGGTTATGTCCGCGCCGCCGCCCACGCGCTCAAGATCGAAAAAGAAATCTTTTTTTTCTGCCCTCAGAAGATCGAGCGTCCCTCCCGAAAGGTGCAGGACAAAAAAGCTGTCCTCCGGGGTCATCCCGCTCCCTCTGATCGCCGCCGCAGCGTGTCCCTCCTGATGGGAGAAGATATATAAGGGAACGCCGAAAAAAGCCGCCGTTGAGGCGGCAAGGCTCGCTCCCGCCAGAAAGCAGGGCATATATGAGTTTTCGGCGCGCCTCGGAAAACCGGACGCGCCAACCGCTTCAAGACCTTTCAAGTCTCCGATCTCTTCGCACAGAGAGGGCAGAGCCTTGACGTGCGAAAAGAGTGCCTCGCTCTGACGGAGCCCTTTTTCGCCCTCCCCGACCGGGAGAAGCTTTGCGGCGCCCCTCAGAGACCCGTCGCCGCCGCACAGGGCGACGGACGTGGTGTAGTTCGATGTGTCTATTCCTAAAAAAATCATTTGTCCCCGGGCTCCCTGACGACGGCTCCCAGGATCCCGTTCACGAAACCGGGCGCCTTGTCGTCGTCGTAGATCTTGGCGAGTTCGACCGCTTCGTTTATCGCGGTGCCGGGATGGACGGCTCCGCCGGAGAAGCGGATCTCCCAGAGCGCCAGCTCCAGCACGGCGAGACTGACCTTCGACATACGCTCGAATTTCCAGCCCTTTGCGTGAGCGGCGATGAGCTTTTTTATTTCTTCCGAGTTGTCGCGGACGCCGAAAAGCGCCGAGCGCACGTAGTCGAGGTCGAGCTTTTCCTGACCGCTGACGATATCCGAATAGATCCCGTCGGCATCGTCGCTCTCCATGATCGAATCAAAGAGCGCCGCCGTATCGTCCGGGCCCCTGAAAAGAGACTCGAAGATCACGATGAAGGCAAGCTCCCTTTCGGGTCTCACCCTGAATTTGCCGGACTCTTTTTTTACAGCCATTGTTCCACCCGAAATTTTTCAGAATGTAAATACCCTTATGACGCCGTTTGCGCCCTCGAGAGCCTTCTTAGCTTCCGCGGCGCTCTTCACCTGCGCTATCGCGTAGCACACGTCTCCCCTTTTCGCGCTCGCGCCCGAAAGCGCTCCGGCGAGAAGCTTTCCCAAAGCCTCGCATTCGCAGGAAGCGAGAACGGCGATCCTCTCGCCCTCGCCCGAGGGAAGCGAAAGCGCCGGGAAATTGACGCTGTTTTTCACGTTGCCGGCCGTCAGGAAATCCGCGAGCTGACAAGCCGCCATAACGGCGCAGTTGTCCTCGGCCTCTTCGGTAGATGCGCCGAGGTGCGGGATCGCGACGACACCCTTTTTGCCGATGACGCCGGGAGTCGGGAAGTCCGTGACGTAGCGGGAGAGTTTTCCCGATCCGAGAGCGGCGAGCACGTCCTCTTCGTTTATAAGATCCGCTCTTGCCAGATTCAGCACGGCGGCGCCGTCCTTCATGAGCTCGATCGCCTCGGCGTTGATCATGCCGCGGTTCTCGGGAGTGGACGGAACGTGGACGGAAACAAAATCGCTCTTTTTGAAAACCTCGGCCTTGTCGGAGAGGATCTTCACTCTCGGATCGAGCCTGAGGGCGCCGGGCACTCCGAGCCACGGATCGAAGCCCACGACTTCCATTCCGAGACCGAGGGCGGCGTTCGCAAGAAGAGAGCCGATCGCGCCGAGCCCGAAGATGCCGAGAGTTTTTCCCGAGATCTCCCTGCCCGCGAAGGCGCTCTTGCCCTTTTCCACCTTTTTGGCGGCGTCGGGATCTCCGGCGAGGGACTTTGCCCATTCTATACCGCCCGCCACGTCTCTCGCGGCGAGGAGCAGTGCGCACAGAGCCAGCTCCCTGACGGCGTTGGCGTTCGCGCCGGGAGTGTTGAACACGCAGATGCCGCTCTGTGTGCACTTGTCGATCGGGATGTTGTTGACGCCGGCGCCGGCCCTCGCGATGCCCCTGAGGGTCGCGGGAAAATCCTCCTCGAAGAGGTTTGCGCTCCTGACGAGCACGCCGTCGTATTCAGCCGCGTCCTCGCTTGCCGCAAAGCCCTCGGGGAGCTTTGCGAGCCCGACGGCGGCGATCTTGTTGAAAAGTCTGATCTTCATTTTGATCCGTCAGCCTCCGAATTCATAATCGCAAAAACAGTTTTGAAATCTATATCCTCAAGCGTTTTTCTTCTCGAAATCCGCCATGAACTCCACGAGCTTTTCGACGCCCTCTATCGGCATCGCGTTGTAGATCGAAGCCCTCATGCCGCCGACGGAGCGGTGTCCCTTGACGTTGACCAGCCCGTTTTCCGCGGCTCCCGCGCAGAACGCCTTGTCGAGATCCTCGTTGCCGGTGACGAAGCACACGTTCATCAGCGAGCGGCAGTCCTTTCTCGCGGTCGGCTTGAAGAGCTTCGAGGAATCGAGGTAGTCGTAGAGGACGGCCGCCTTTTTGCGGTTGATCTTCTCCATCGCCTCGAGTCCGCCGAGGTTCTCGACCCACTCGTAGACCAGCCCCGCGACGTAGATCGAATAGCAGGGCGGCGTGTTGTAGAGGCTCTTGTTCTCAGCCATGACCTTGTAGTCGAGCATGGTCGGGGTCATCGGGCTCGCGTGGCCGATAAGATCGTCGCGGACGATGACGAGAGTCATGCCCGCCGGACCCATGTTCTTCTGCGCGCCGGCGTAGATCAGCCCGAAGCGGGTCACGTCGACCGGCTGGGAAATGATGAAGCTCGACATATCGGCGACCAGCGGGACGAGCCCGGTGTCGGGGATGTAGTTGAAGGTCGTGCCGTAGATGGTGTTGTTGAAGCAGATGTGGACGTAGTCGGCGTCGGGTCTGAAATCATTTTTTTCGACCTTCGGGACGTAGGTGAAGTTGTCGTCCTTGCTGGACGCGACAATCCTCGCGTCGCCGTATCTTGCCGCCTCTTTCTGAGCCTTGCCGGAGAACTGGCCGGACACGATGTAGTCAGCCTTGCCGGTGGTCATCAGATTGAGCGGGACCGCGGCGAACTGAGTGGAGCCGCCTCCCTGCACGAAGAGGACGTGATAGTTGTCGGGTATCTTCATCAGACGGCGTATGGACGCCTCGGTCGATTCGATGATCTTTTCGAAAGGTTTGCTGC
>JAFTEP010000224.1 GCA_017453605.1 Clostridia bacterium | reverse complement strand
GATACGGGAAGGGGTTCCGAACGGGTCCCCGAACGATAAGAATATGCGTCAAAAAATCGACGGACTGTTGATAGAAAAAAGTTGATGGATAAAAACCGAAGGAAAAGAAAATGAAGCTGATAATCGCCGAAAAGCCGAGCCTTGCCAGAAACATAATCGCCGCGATAGGCGATATGAAAAAACAGGACGGGTTCTATTCTTCAAGCGAATATATCGTCACCTGGGCGTTCGGGCATCTTTTCGGGCTCTGCGACGTCGAGGACTATCTTCCCGAACAAAAACGTCTGCCGCGCTGGGACGCGTCTGTCCTCCCCTGCTTCCCGGACAAATTCGTTTTCCGCCTCAGAAGAAAGGACGACAAGACCGTCGATCCGGGAGTCAAGAAGCAGTTCGAGATCATAAAAACGCTGTGCCGCCGCAGCGACGTCGACACCCTCGTGAACGCCGGAGACTCCGACCGCGAGGGCGAGATCATCATCCGTATCTGCGTCGAGCAGGCCGCCCCGGAGCCGAAGCCCTTTTTGCGGCTCTGGCTGCCGGACCAGACCGACGTCACTATCCGCGAAGCACTGAAGAATATGAAGAGCGAGGACGAATACAAGCCTCTCGCCGACGAGGGCTTCGCGCGCACCTACATCGACTGGCTCTACGGCGTCAACCTCACGCGCTACGCCACCCTGAAGACCGGCACCCTTCTCAGAGTCGGAAGGGTCATCGTGCCTGTGGTAAAGGCGATATACGACCGCGATATGGCGATCAGGAATTTCGTTCCGGAAAAGTATTTCTCGCCGGTGTCGAAGACCGTGCGCTCCGACGGCGAGATCGAGCTTGTCAGCAAGGAAAAGTTCCCGTCCGACCGCATCGAAGAAGCGAAGGCGCTCTGCGAAAAATACAACGCGGCGGGAGGCGTCGTGAAGGACGTCAAAAAGAAAAAGGAGACCCTTTCTCCGGGTAAACTGTATTCCCTTTCGCGCCTGCAGAGCTTTCTCGGCAAGAAGTTCAAGATGCCGATGACCGAGAGCCTCGAGATCCTGCAGAAGCTCTACGAAGCGGGCTACGTCACATATCCGAGGACCAACAGCGAATACGTCGCGACAAACGAACAGGACAAGATGAAGACTATCATCAAAAAAGTCGCCGCTCTCGGATACCCGGTCGAATTCAAGTTCAAAAAGACGATCTTCGACGACAGCAAGATCGAAAGCCACTCCGCGCTGACGCCGACCTACAAGATCCCCTCGAAGGACGCGCTTTCCGAAAGGGAAAAGCTCGTTTATTCCGCGGTCCTGAAGCGCTTTGTCGCCGTGTTCTGCAGCGAGGACTGCATAGTGGACAGAACGGAGGTCACGATCGACGTCGGAGGCATGGAGGAGTTTTGCATAAAGGGCTCCGCGATGCGTCAGCCCGGCTGGACGAAGTTCGATTTCTACACGCCAAAGGATAAGTTTTTGCCCAATCTCACAAAAGGAGAGAAAATAGAGGTCAGTTTCGAGCCGGTCGAGAAGGAGACGGTTCCGCCCAAACACTACACGATAGAGACTCTCAACAACTACCTCAAAAACCCATTCCGCGACGATAAGGCGAAGGCGGACAGCGACGACGAGGACTACCGCGCGATCTTCGAGGGGCTCGAGCTCGGGACGGAGGCGACGCGCACGGGAATAATCGACAACGCGAGAAAGAGCGGATATATTTTGCTGAAAAACGACGTATATACGATAGAAAGACCGGGCGAATTTCTGATAGAGGCGCTCGGAGATATGAACATTTCTATGGACAAATACAAGACCTCGCAGCTCGGTCAGGCGCTCAAAAAGGTCTACCGCGGCGAGATCAGCATAGACGAGAGCCTCGAAATGGCAAAAAAGGAGATCGCCGAGGTCATCACCTCCGCTCCCGATCCCAAAAAGGACACGGGCTTCTACGGCGATCCGGTCGGCGTCTGTCCGCTGTGCGGAGGCGAAGTCAAGGTATCACGATACGGATATTCGTGCTCGGGATATAAGGAGAACGGATGCAGGCTCAATATACCGCGCAGGATCGCGGGCCGCGTGATCCCGAAGACGCTCGCGGCGTGGCTTCTCGAAAAACGGCGCTCCCCGAAGATAGGCGGCTTCTTCTCGAAGGCGGGAAAGCCCTTCGAAGCCGCGCTCGAACTCACAGACGAGGGCAGGGTGAAGTTTCTGTGAGTGATCCCCCGTCTCTCAAACCCCCGTTTCCCCGCAAAAATCACCGGAAAAACATACAAAAGCGCGTTTTTTCACGCGATCTGCAAGAAAAAACGCGCTTTCAGTCAAACAGAATGGTTTTTATACGGAGAACGCGGGAGGTTAAAAAAGGATCCGGGATGATTTTGCCGCCGGGATCCCGGCGGCAAAATTTCTTTTATTTCAAGCGTCATCCGCAGAAAGATCGGCGTCGTCCTCCGGGCTCTTTTTCTTCCAGGGGACATCGTCGCCGGACGCCTTGAAGTTGTAGACGGGCTTCATTATATCGACGACGTCGACCGATCCTCTTATCACGTCGATTATATCGTCGATGGATTTATACGCCATGGGAGCCTCGTCGATGGTGCTGAGGCTGACGGATGTGGTATAGATCCCCTCCATAGACGCCTTGTACGCCTCCAGGTCTATCTCCTCTCTCGCCCTGCTCCTCGACATGAGCCTTCCCGCTCCGTGGGGAGCCGAGAAGTTCCATTCGGGATTGCCTTTCCCGACGGCGAGAACGGAGCCGTCGCGCATGTTTATCGGGATCAGCACCTTTTCGCCGGCGTGCGCGGCGATCGCGCCCTTTCTGAGGATCATTTCGGAGGTGTCTATGTAGTTGTGAACGGTGTGGAAAGCTTCGACAGCCCTCAGCCCGGTCTTTTCGAGCATGATCCCGGCCATCTTCTCCCTGCTGCGGCGCGCAAAATCCTGACATATCGCGACGTCGTTCAGGTAGTCTTTGAGAAAGTCTCCGTAGAGCCAGCACAGATCCTCCGGCGCGTCAGCCTCTCTTTTTTTGTATTCCTCAGCGAGGCTTTTGAGCGCGTCCTGGATCTCGGCGCGTCTGCCCTGTGCCTTGTAGGTCTCGATGACCTCATTTCTTCTGTTGAAGTATTCTTCCTTGCCGCTGTGCAGGTCGACGGCGATTTGCTGATAGATCTCCGCGACCTGCTTGCCGAGATTCCTGCTCCCCGAGTGGATCACAAGATACAGGCTCCCGTCGGACGCCCTGTCGATCTCGATGAAGTGGTTGCCGCCGCCGAGGGTGCCGAGAGAGCGTTCGAGCCTTCTGGAATCCTTCAGAGAGCGGAAGCATTTCAGCCCGGTCAGATCGAATTTCTCTATCCGTCCCTCCCAGGTGTTCATCCCGGAGGGTATAAAGTGCGCGGCCTGGTCTATCTTAGTCAGATCGGCCTCTTTTTCTTCGAGCTTCACTGTGTACATACCGCAGCCTATATCTACCCCGACTATGTTGGGGCACGCCTTGTCGGTCACGGTCATCGTGGTCCCGATGGTGCAGCCCTTCCCGGAGTGGACGTCGGGCATGATCCTGATCCGGCTGCCGGAGGTCAGCTCATAGTCGCACATCCTTTTTATCTGCTCTATCGCGCTGTCCTCCACGACCTTCGCGTAGCAGATCGCCGTGTTGATTTTGCCTTTTATTTCAAACATAATACTTATCCTTTTTTTGATGATCCGGCAGTACGCCCCGCCCGGAGAGCGGGGCGCCGCCTCACGCCGAGATCCTTTCGTAGCGTTCGCTTCCCAGCACCTCGAGCATAAAGGCGTATGGCGATTCGAGCTCTCCCGCGACCATTCCGAACAGGCGCGGAGTGACGCCCGAAACGAGCGCGACGCCCTGTTCGTTGAGACTGACGGGCTGATTGCGATGTCTGGCGGCGACGTTCCAGAAGACTATCTGCGGAAGCCTGTAGCCGTGCGCTTCGTATTTCTTCTTCGCGTTGGCGAAATTGAGTTCATTCGCGTTATCAACGCATTGGTCAAACTCCATATCGGAGACGATGACGAGCTTCGCGGGCAATTCCTCCTGAGGCACTCCGTTTTTGAGAGCCGCGTTGAGAACGAGATCGAACACCGCCTCCAGGTCGGTGTTCGCGACCTGATTGAAGGACGCGGCGTAGGTCAGCCTGTCGAAGAAGGTCTCGCCCTTGAGCTCGATGAGCTGAGGATCGGCGGAGAACTCTATGAAGTGGTTTCCAAACGCGCCCTTGTTTCTTTCAGCAAAATACAGTCCGAGCGAGAGCGCGACGGAGGCGGGAACGGGAGATGCCGCCCAGTACATGGAGCCCGAGGTGTCGATCACGGCGAGGGCGTTCCCGTCGCCGCCGAAATCGGGAAGAGCCGCCCAGGTCGCGTTTAGAGTCTCCTGCTCCCCGGGGCTCGCGGACCTTGCGAAGCTTTTCATGCCGCTGAACCAGTTTTTTTCAAGATAAGGCTCGACAAGCTCGTAGGGCGAGACGTTGTCGGCGTGGAGCACGGCTTCGCCCGACGCGGCTTTCTTCAGAAATTCTCTGTACCTTTCCCCGTCGTTGCGGTAGAACGCGCTTTTGTACTTGAAAAGGGCTCTCGAGGGCTGAGCCGAGTAATCGAAGGTGTAGTCCCTCTCGCGGAGGTTATTTTCGATTATGCGGATCTTTTTTCTGAGCGCGGCGAAAGTTTTTCTGTATTCCGCCTCACTCAGCCCGAGCGCTTTCGCGATCTTTTTGCCGAGCTTTTTTGTTTCGGCGTTCGACGCGTTCACGGACGGCAGCCATTTTGCAAGAAGCGAAACGGGCTTGTCTTTTTCCATGGCGTCCCTGTCCCTGCCAAACTGCTCTTTGATGAGATCAAGAGCTTCGTTTTCGCAGGAGGTGCCGATGAGCGTGAGCAGGTCGTCGAAGCGGCCGAACTCGGCGACGTAGGGAAGATTCTTTTTTACGCTTTCGGGCTTGAAAAAACTGAA
This sequence comes from Clostridia bacterium, assembly GCA_017453605.1. Lineage (GTDB taxonomy): Bacteria > Bacillota > Clostridia > Oscillospirales > SIG627 > SIG685. The sequence goes on along the minus strand of JAFTEP010000224.1, from coordinate 35,570 downwards.
ACGTCTCAGCGCGACCCTGAAGACGCGCCTCTCGCCGAGCCCGCCGCGGACGTCTCTTGCGAAGAACAGGATCTTCATCGCGAGGTCGGGGTTTTCGGCGAATGCGCGCACGAATGCGTTTTCGATCTTCTCTTCGTTTTCGCGGCGGAGCGCGCCGACGGTCGCGAAGAGGTCGAGGCAGTCGGAGCCCGTCGACAGATAAGTTGCCGCTCCGTTCTCGGTCTGGGTCATATTCGCTTCATTCTTTAAGTATTCGAGCATTTTTATCACCTCTTGTTCTGACTTTTATGAAAAATGTTTCAAGGCGCGTCGGATATGATCCGCGAACGGCGATTTTCAGTCACCTGCTTTTTCAGCTGTCATCACTATTGCTGTCCGCGCCTTTGGATTTTTGTGACGCCGAGCGGGAGTCGGACCCGCCTTACGGGAGTTTCAAGGCTCCCGCTCTGCCGCTGAACTCCCGGCGTACAGAAACAAGACACGTTAAATCCTCAAAATCTGATCCGGCAATCTTTGCTGTGCGTGTCTTTTTTCAAGACGCCTCCGGGGCTTGAACCCGCAGGGATCGTGACGATCCGTTGCCAATACATTTTTGTCGCTGTCGGCGTCTTTTGGTTTGCGAGGAAATTTTAACACCTTTTTTCGGAAAAATCACGGAAAAAAAGCTGCGAACCCGTCAGAGTCCGCAGCTTTTTTGTTTTTCAAGCCTTTCTTTTATCAGCCCGACGAAGCTCTCGGGAGAGGTCACCTTTATCATCGGTCCGAAGGACAGAACGCGGATGACAAGCTCCGTTTCGTCCGGTTTGTCGTAGGTCAGGCCGACCGAATAGTGCGTTTCGTCTATCCTTTTCGCCTGCTTCTCAAAGTGCGCGAAATGTAAGAGCGCGCGCTCGAGGGCGTTCCTCTTGTCGGTCAGGATAAATTCGATCGTTTCCTTTTCGTCCTGAGGCGCCGGCGTCGAAAACGAGAGCTTTCCGGGATACGCCTCGCACTTTGTTATCCTCCCGACGTTCACGGTCCTGCCGGATCTGTTGCCGGAGCCCAGAAGCCTGAACTTGTCGTCCTTTTCGGAATATTCCAGGTGATCCGGCAGCATCACGAAGCGCGACACGCCGCCCTTGCGGTTGGTCATTTCTATTTTGATCGGGTATTCTTTTCTTATCGCGTCCAGGATAAGCCGGAAGCGGGCGATGTAGCCCTCGTCCTCATACGGATCGCCGTCGGAATATCTGTCGAACACCGAGATATCGCCGGGCGAAAACAGCGGCTCGACGTCCCCGATCTCGGGCGGCTCGTCGTAAAAGAGCTTCATCCTCGGATCAAGGCAGACCGCTTTCAGCCAGCGCTTTTCGAGGGTCGTGAGCGGCATCGTCGGCGCGCTGCGGATCGGCGTGGCGCCGTCCGGGCGTATCAGCTGCCATCTTCCCTCCGTGATCGCAGGCTCTATGTTCAGAATGCTTTCGCCGAACGCGGTCTCCCCGGTTATCCGCCGTATATCGCTCTTGGTGAGAGGGGTCGCGACCGCCGCTTTCAGAAGGCGCGCGACCGTGTTGTAGTAGGCGCCGTAAAGCTCGCTGAAGATCATTTCCCGTCACCGCCTTCCGATCCCAAGCCGTAGAGCGCGTACATATCCAGAATATCCTGCCTGAACCTTCTTTCGAGCGCCTTGTCGGAAAAACTCACGTCGGTTATGCGGCAGATGAAGGTCCTGATCCACGGGACCAGCTCGGTCGCGTCATAAACGTCGGCGGAAAATCTGCTCGAAGTGTCCGAAAGCCTTTCGACTTTTCCGCAGCGCTTCTCGCGCTCGAGCCGCTGATGTATGAATGGCTCCTCGGGAGAATATCTCACGGTGAACTCGACGTGCTCTATCCGCTCGCCCGATCCGCCCTGAGTGCTGACTCCCCAGATATGCGGCTCCATCTCTTCGAGCCTCTGTTTCAGCTCGCCGAACTCCGGGCAGACCTCGTCCTCTTTCACGGAAAGGATGTTGTCGATCCGGTAGGAGGTGATGCGCCTGAATCGAGGCGCGAACGCCATCAGATAGTGTCTGCCGCTCTGCACGCTTATGAATATCCTGAGCGGCACGACGCGGCTTTCCGAGAGCCTGTCCTTCCTGCGGTTCACGGTCCCGAGAGTGATATACCGCCCGGAAGATACAGCGTCCAGGAGCTGACAGACGATCTCGCTGTCGAGCGCCCCTGTTATGTAGTGATGCTTGAAGGCGAAGCGGTCGGGGGAGGGGCTTTGTTTGTCGAGAAGGTACGAGCCGACGACTCCGACCGGCGCGACCTCCGAAAAGAACGCGAGCGCGTCGGGATCGAACGTGAGATCGCCCTCGGCGCGGCGGTAGCAAAGCGTCTTCCCGCGCTTTTCGGCGACGATTATCCCCTCCGAAACGTATTCTTTGAGCTTTTTGCGGACGGTGGAGACGTCGAAGGTCCTCGGCCCGCCGAAAAATTCAAGATATTCGTCGAGTTTTTGGGTCAGCTCGTTCAGGGTCAGGCTGATCTCAGGTGAACAGAGGATATCGAACAAGAGAAAGTGCAGAGTTATGTCGCCGTCTGTGAAGCTCTTCGCCTTCCACGCCTTGTAAAGCGGATTGTGACGGCAGATCCTGCTGTCGATGGAAAGAAACACTTTCTTCCCGTCGGGGGTCTGCCTGAATCCCATATAGTCGCCGAGCCAGCTTTCCAGCCGCCTCCGCTCGTCGTCGTAGGATCTGGCGCTTTTGAGCGTGTATTCGTCCCGGCTCTTGAAGCCGTAAACGTAAAACTCGCGCATATAATCGCGGATCCTGCCGAAATTCTTTATAAGCTCGCTGTATGCCATAACGATCACCTGCCGGGTTGGGGAGATCTGTCGGGAGCTTTTGCCGCAAGTGGTTTCGGGTGAACGTCAAAAAGCGCCCGGAGTATTTCTTTTTCAAATTTTTACAACATTTTACAACATTATGCGGGCAAATTCAAGTCCCCGGGGCGCAGAGAAAAACGGCGGGATCTGACAGCAATAAGGACATAAGCTGACAATTATTTGAAAAAGTTGATTCGTCATATAAAAGAAAGATAAAAACTTTCGGGAGTTTTGGACTAATTTATAGTTTGTTCATAGATAAGTAATAAAGATTTAAAATTTTCGGGTTATAGTAGTATGCTGAACTATTATACTATGGATAAAAATGTTCAAACGATTTTCAGCGACGCCGACAGAATGGTTTTTGGAGTGCGTCGGAAAGGTATAATTATCACGATGGGCAAACCTATTATCGAAAAACTGAGATCTAACAAGGGCGCTTCTCTTTCGATGGCACTTCTACTGTTCCTTGTCTGCGCAGTCATCGGAGCCGTGGTCCTCACCGCGGCGACCGCGTCCGCCGGAAGGATGAGCGGGCTCGTCGAATCGGATCAGAGATATTACAAAGTTTCTTCCGCCGCCGAACTGCTCGAGGATCTGCTCTGCGGGAAAGAAGTGAAGATCGTCCGCACCAAAACCACTCTGAACGCGACCGAAACGCCGTACACCGTTTCGATCGTCGACGGCGCCGAGAACGTTTCGCCCGGAACCCCCGTCGATAACGTCGAATACAATTATAAAACGACAGTAGGTTCCGTCGAATATTCCTCGCCCGACTACCTCCTTTCGACCGCCGATCTGAGTTTCCTCACGGCGCGCGCCGTGCATCTGCTCTTCGGATCCGCCTCCTGCAACAACGAAGCCGCGATGGGATATTCCTTCTCCAACTCCGAGAGCGGAGGCAAGTTCACCGTGTCCCACTCGGACAGCAGTCTTGACGCCGAAGTCTTCTGGAGCATGAAGTCGGACGGGACGCTCGTCCTGAGGATAACGGACGGCGCGGAAAAAGACAGCTACAGCGTCATCCTCACCCTGATCCCGGAGGTCAACGAGACCGAAAAGACGACCTCCTCGGACGGCACGAGAACGAGACAGACCTCAAGCGGATATATACAGACCTATGAAAGGACGACCGTCCTGGAAGAAACTTCCGTGATCAAATGGTCGGTCGGAAGTCTGAGAAAGGAGGCATCGGCGACAAATGAAACGAACCCCTAAGATCCTCAAAAAGTTAAAGGACGTCCGCGGCGAAAGCCTTTCCGAAATCCTGATCGCCCTGCTCGTCTCCTCGCTCGCGATCGTTCTTCTCGCGGGAATGATAAACGCCTCCTCGACGATGATCTCCAACAGCAGGGAAAAGGTCGCCGACTACGTCAGCGCGGACCGCTCGGTCGTCGAGCAGAACGGCTCCTCCGAGACCGGCACCGTGAGCATAAAGGAAGGCTCCGAAACGATCACTCTCACAGACGGCGCGGGAAGCATCACCGTCGTCTACTACTCGAACTCCGAGAACGAGAGCGTGAAGAGCTACAGGGTGGCGTCATGACAAAAAGGATAAGAACGCGACTGAATTCGCGCGGCGGATTCTCCTTCGCCGAGATGCTCATGGCGATCCTGATCCTGCTCATGGTCACCGCGGTCCTGGCGGCGGGGATACCGACAGCCGCGAGCGCATACAGCAAGATCGTCACTTCCGCAAACGCCCAGGTGCTCCTCTCGACGACGATGACGCGCCTGCGCGACGAGCTCGGCACAGCCAAGGACATCACGGTGAACGACGCGAAGAACGAGATCGCCTACACGAGCGACAACGGAAGCAAAAGCAAGATCTACATCGTCGGATCGGACGTTTCGCAAAAGCCCGGCATCTACATACACGAGTACACCGACGTGATCGAGGACGACACTTTCAACCGTCTGCTGGTCACGACCGAGGCGTCGAACAAGAACCTGCACACGACGTGCGCGTTCGACTATTCCGGCGGAGTCGTCACGGTGACCGGACTCACGGTGCTGAACGGCGATACGACCGTGACCGAGATAGACACTTTCGAAATCAGGATACTGACAGACCGAACATAATTCAAAACGGTGATTGAAATGAACAAAAACAGACGCGAAAAGGGATTCACGCTGGCGGAGGCACTTCTTACAGTGGCGATAGTGCTCATCCTCGCCGCCGTTGTCTTTGTCGCCGTCCATACTTACCTGCGCTCCATGACCAAGCTCGAATACGACGCATTCGCGAAGGAGATCTTCGTCGCGGCGCAGAACCATCTGTCCATGGCGGAAAGCCAGGGATATCTCGGACGCACCGATTTCGGCATCCCCGAAAAGGACTCCGAAAACAAAAACACGGGGGTATACTATTTCGTCAAGGCCGGCAACAACCGCGCGAGCCTTGAGACCACCGTTTTCGACCTCATGCTCCCCTTCGCCGCCGTCGACGAGCACATCAGGGCGAGCGGCTGCTATATCATCCGCTACCACCGCGACGCCGCGACGGTCCTCGACGTTTTCTACTGGGAGGACAGCGGGCGGTTCAGACATAATTACGCCGACAACTACGCCGACTTCATGACCAAGACCGGCGAAGAACATAAGAGCGAACTCAGGACCTACGTCGGCGACAGCTCCGTCATCGGATGGTACGGCGGAGCCGAGGCCGCTGCCCTCACGAAGGGCGCAGAGCTTCTGGCGCCGAAGATCGTCGTAACAAACGCCGACAAGCTGACCGTCACCGTCACGGATTTCAACAAAGGCAACCCCAACGCGAAGCTGAAACTCATAATCACCGGCGTGACCAGCAAGAACAGCCGCGAGATCACGCTCTCTCTGGCGGGTCTTTCGGAATACTACTCCAACTCCGACGTGACCGAGAACACCGACAACGTCGTCTACAGAGACATCGTCCTCGACGATATCACTCAGTCCGGAAAGCATTTTGCCGATCTTTTCTGCACGGGGACCGATCCTCTGATCCCCGGCGAGGATATAACGATCCAGGCGGTCGCATACAACAACAGCGAACTCACCAACGTCGCCTACAGCACCAAACAGACGACCAACAGTCTGTTCGCATACAACGATTCGGACAAGGCGTCCGCGCACGTCTCGTATATCCGCCATCTCGAAAATCTCGACCGGACCGTGTCTTCGGTGAACGTGACAAACTCCGCGCTGAAGCACGTCACGTCTTCCGAGCAGGTCAGCGCCCTGCAGACCACCGATCTCACCTGGAACGCATCCGTCTACCCCAGGATCTACGGCGCTTCCGGTCAGCTCACCGACGCGAAATTCAAGCCGGTCAACACCGCGGATTATACCATGACCTACGACGGCGCGCTCTGTTCGATCACCGGGATCGACGCCGACACCTCCGGCTCTTCTCAGTCGGCGGGTCTGTTCGGCGATCTGACCGGCGACACAGTCAGGGATCTCAAGCTCGTCGACTTCACGATCGCGGGCGGGACCTCGGGAGCCGGAGCCCTCGCGGGAACGGCCCTCGGATCGACCGTCGCCAACGTTGTCGCCATCAACAGCAGTTCCTCCGCTGCCGCGACTATAAGCGGCGCGGGAGACGTCGGCGGACTCATCGGCCGCGCTCAGAACAGCCAGATCACAAAGAGCGCGGCGGCTCTGGTCGTCAGCTCGTCAGGGATCGCCGCAGACGCGGGCGGACTCATCGGCGAGGCGAGAGCCGCGACCGTCAGCGCCTGCTATTCCGGCGGACACACCCAAAACGGCGCCTACGACCCCGCGTCCTTCAACGTGACGGCGGCGGGCGGAAGCGCGGGCGGTCTCATCGGGACCTCGACCGGCTCGACAGTTTACAACAGTTATTCCACCTGCTCCGCGAAGGGAGCGGCCGCCGGAGGTCTGGCGGCGGCGATAGACGGCGGACTCGTGTCGAACTGCTACGCGACCGGTCTTGTGAACGCCACGGCCTCTTCCGGCGCGTTCGTCGCAGAAGTCTCCGGATCGGCGCAGCTTTCAAATCTCAATTACTACTATGAGATCGTCAACGAGCTCGACGCAGGCGCCGACGGCAAGAGATACATGGATCCCGGCTCGGCGGATATAGATGCGTTCGACGAGACCAGCGCGATCTACAACGCTTATCTCACCGGCACCCGCAAGAGCGCGTCCGCATACGACGCGTCCCTCGTACAGTATTATCAGGGCGATTACGCCCTTCTGACAGTCGAACAGCTCGGCGCGTCCGTCTCAAGCACGGATTTTGTCGCAAAGCACTTCGGCGACTGGCCTTCGCCCGAGGTCAGGATCATCAATATAAAGAATTAATGAAGAAAAGTTCGCGCCGGGCGGGCGCGGACGAAGATGAACAAAGAAAAATCATCCCGATCGATAAGGAAAATATCCGATGGAAAAATCTAAAAGAATCATTTCACTGATCTGCGTCTTCATAATGCTCTTCACCGGATTCGGCGCGCTTCTGCAGTACGCCGTGTCCGCGCTGACGCGCACCTATACCCTGACCGCCTCAGACGGCAACAACTACCGAGTCACGGTATCGTTCGACGGCTCGTCGGGCATCCCCTCGGACGCCGTTCTCGACGTGAGGGAGATCGTCAAGCAGGGCACCGAGCTTGAGGAAGAATACGGGATCTCGGTGACGGATTTTTCCGTCGGCGACTCTTACGCGCTTTCCTACGAGGAATATGTGAGCGAGAGCGCCCGTCTTCTGGGCTCCGACCCGAAGGATTTCTCTCTCGCGAGAGTTTTCGACATCACTCTCAGGGATCCCGACACGAACGAGAAATATCAGCCCAACAATGCCGTCGCCGTCAGGATCGAGCTCATCGACGAGGATCTTGAAAACAGCGGCGAAGAGATCGAAGTCGTCCACTTCGGAGAAGACAAAGAGATCATGAACGCGTCCGTCAGCGGAAGCACCGTAGAGTTCAAGACCGACGGCTTCTCCGCTTACGTCGTCATCGCCCACGAGGGAGACGAGAAAGTCGTCACCGCGCGCGTCCAGTTCCACTTCATCGACCCCGTCTACCACACCTCCGCCGACAGCGGGTACGAAACTCTCAGCCCCGTCGAATATCAGGCGGGCGAATACCTGTTCCCCAACAAGGGCGGCACAGACCAGACGTCCCAGATCCTCATCAACGGCGAATCCCTCGAATTTGTCAAGAACCCCGCGAACAGAAGCGTTGACGACGGGAACGGCGGACTTATTGAGCAGTACTTCTTCGGATGGTACCTCGTCGAAGGACGCTTCACCGACGACGGCTCGCAGATCATCTACACCTGGTCCGACGATCCCATGAAGCTCAGCTTCGAAAAGCCAATAACGCTGACTCTTCCCTCAACGGATCCTCAGGTCGGAGACATCGTCTACTGGAGGATAGAGGACGCTTTCGGCTCCGGAGAGCTCGACGAAGAGGGCACAGTGCACATGTTCCTGGCGCCGATCTACGAGGACTACTACTTCATCAACTTCCACCTCGGCACCAAGGACGACCCCAATCTGGCTTCGAGTCTCTACGCGAGAAAGATGGTCGTTCTCGGAAGCGACGAACGGGTCACCGTCCGCATAGGCAACATCTCTTCCCCGAGCACCAACCCCACCAAATACGTGTTCTCCGGCTGGGAGACCATCGACGCACACGGCTTCACCGTGAACCGTTACCGCACGGTCGACCTTGAAGGAAACGAGATCGACAGCTCGAATACTTCTCAGAACGGCGAATACTACGCGACCTTCTCGAAGAGCGATTTCGTCGAGGAGGAGATAGATCTCTACCCGGTCTTCGACGAAGCGCGCTGGATCTACTTCAATACCGGCAGATCCGGCAACGGAGCGACCTACGTCCCCGCAAAATACCGCATCACCAACGACGATGACGGCGGGACCTGGTTCGAGACGCTTCCCGTCAGCAAGCGCCCCGGCTACAAGCTTGAGGGCTGGTACGCCGACGCGGTAGTCGACAGCGACGGAAACATCCTCAACATCGACACCGCGATGCCGGTCGAGATCCACTACTTCGACAATGCGGGCAATCTCCAGACCGTCACCGAGAACCGCAGGGCCTACAAGCTGACCCAATGGGTGAGCGACGACAGCTGCGCCTACACCGCGTCGAATTACACCAACTCAGTCACAGTCGGGGGCACGACCCACAAGCGCTTCACGGTCGAGAACGGAAAGCTGTACGTCTACAAGGGCCTCGAATCTCTGAATCTCTACGCCGAATGGACCTCGGAACTGACGCCCTATACCGTAGTCTACTGGCTGCAGAACGCCAACGACGACAACTACACCCTGCTGACCTATGAAGTTCTGCAGGGACTTTCGGGCACACAGACGGAGGCGACGCAGATCGCCTCGAACACCGATCTCTACAGGGACAACAAGCTCAGGTTCTGCCACCTCAGCGAGGATCAGGACAAGAGCGCCGCCGGAGTCCAGTCCGGCATCCGCCAGCAGACGATCGAGGGCGACGGAAGCACGATAGTCAACGTCTACTACGACCGCAATATCTACACGCTCAGATTCGATATCGGCTTCGCGCGCCAGACGAGCACCACGGGCTCGACCGTCACCTACACGACGATGACCCCCTCCGAGGCCGCGTCGCACACCGGAACGGTCTACGGCGTCGTCAACGGCGCGTACACCGCGCTCATCAAGGACGTCGACGGCAACTGGATCGTCGCCGACGCGAACGGCGTTCCCTACGGCCTGATCGGCAGCGACTACGTTCCCCTGACCGCGACCGTCGAAAGCACCGTCCATCTTTACAAGCCGGAATATGTTTACAGCTCGACCTCTTCCAACGCCGAAAGCGGGCTTTACGGCGTAAACGCAAACGGAGATTACGTCGAACTCGTCGGAACTCCGACGACAGTTCCGGGCGATCCTGTATATAAGCTGACTTCCACTCTGACAGACGGAAACGAGTATTTGATCGTTTCGAGAAACAACAACGGTTCCGGTTACGCGCTTGGACACAACGGCGCCAACTACTCAAACGTCGGCATAACGGTCAACGCGGCGACCTCGAGCATCAACGCGCCGTATATTTCCTCGAGCGGTGTTAACGCCACCGCTGTCTGGACCGCAACGGCGAACGGGAACGCCTGGAAGTTCTCAAACGGCGGTTATTTTATTCGCAATAACAACAATAGCTCCACGATCCAGATCAGCACGACAAACGACAACAGTACAAACTGGACCTGGGACGGAAACAATAACCGTCTGAAATCGGGCAACTATTCTCTGTATTACAGATCGGGCGGCGGTTACAACCGTTTCACATTAAGAAGCGGCAATTACACCACCTACCTCTACGAGAAGACCGACACTTCCACCACATCCTGGGAGTACACTCTGAATGGCGCGCCCTACACCGGCACTCGCTACACCCGCGCCAAAAACGGCGGCTCAACGACTTATCCCGAGACCGACGCGACTCACGTCGTTTCCCGCGGCGGCGCCTCCTATTTCTATGACGCCGAGGGCGGCTACGGCGCGGCTGGCGCCTACATTCCCGCCGTCCCCGCCGGAGAAAACAACACCTATTCCTATTCCTATAACGGGAACTCCTATACCGGCACGGTCTACCCGATGGCGGTCTACGGCGGCGCGCTCTACAGGCAGACCACGATGCAGGGCACCTGGGAATATTTCGTCAGCTACGTCACCAATTCGGCAGACGGCGGCGGATATGACGGCTTCCTGACGACAAACCGCTATTCTCTCGGCAACACCAACCCGTTCGGACCCTCCGAATATAACGGGACCTACACCACGACAAACGGCGGATCGAACTACATCGTCTTCTACTACGAGATCACCGGCAAATTCGGCGAGACCATCATCGACGAATACCCCGGCACTCAGCCGAAGAGAGTCAACGGCACCAACTCCTATCTGTTCGTCGGCTGGATCCCGCAGCAGGACAGCTACTACTGGTACAGAGTCAGCTCCAGTATCAAGGGTCTGTTCGAGACGATCTCCGAGGACCTGATCCTCACCGGAGGAAACAGGAACACGGGCTACGTCAACGGCGGCCGCACGGACGGCAACCCCGATACATATACCGCGGTCTCGATAAGCGATCCCGCCCACGACACGAACACGACCTCCGGCGAGTACGGGATCACGCAGGAATTCCACTGCAGGTACACAACACTGAACAACTCTCACAAGTACCTCTACCGCATCTACCTTGCGGACGTGGACACCCGCGAATATCCCTCCGAGCCGACCTCGAAGTTCGTCATCACCGCGGGCTCGGGCTCCAACCCCAAGGATCAGACGCCTCCGACCTACTACGGCTACACCCTGGTCGACACGAAGGTCATCAACAACGCGGGCACCGAGCTGAACCCCGCCAGCAACAACACCTACGGCGCCTACACCGTCGCCGAACTTGAAGCTGCCGGGGTCGGGACCGGTATGATAATGGTCTTCCGCTTCCAGCCCAACGATCACACGCTCACCTTCAAGGACTCAAACAACAATGAGCTCGGGTCCTATACCTACTACTACGGGCAGGATCTCTCCGCGGCGGACGACGCCCATACTCAGCTCGCGATAGAGAACACCCCCGAGGGTCACACCTTCGCCGGCTGGTATGAGAACATCGACGGAGTCGGAAACGCCTTCGACTTCAACAGGACCATGCCGGACGGTCAGATCGTCCTCTACGCGATCTACAAGCCCGTCAGATACCGCGTCAAAATCGACCCCAACGGCGCCGAGATCGACCACGTCAACCACAATTACAACAACAACGGCGCCGAGATGAACCGCAAGGGCTACAACAACTACTGGTGGGACGCCGACGGCAACGCTGTCAGCTACTCCGCGGACGCCTACGATCCCTCGTGGGTGCCCTTCGCGACCTTCAACCGCTCCGAGATATACAATTCAGAAGGAGATCTGGAACGCGCGGCCGACACCGGCTACAGGAGCGACCAGTCCACCTACTTCAACGGCATCTACGGCGAGATGGTCGGCGAATACGCCCTGAACCGCACCTACGTGCCTCTGAGCGACGCCGCGGCCGCTGATTACGCCGCAAACGGCGAGACCGTCTACTACTACGTCAACACTCAGAACCTGCCCACCGACGGAAGCTCTCTCCCCTCCGATCTGCGCAACGCCCTCTATATGACCGAGGACGAGCTCCATCAGTACTACCTGTTCTACCGCGACTGGGTCAAGGGCAACCTGCAGGGCGGATACATCTCCGGGACCACCCTCCTCGGCGAGGCCGCCTGGCGCAACACCTACGTTTCCGATCAGAAATACCGCTATATCTTCTCCGGCGAGCACTATGAATTCTTAGGCTGGTATGAAGTCTTCTATGACAACGAAGGCAACGAGACCGGCACCAGCTCCATGCCCTACAACTTCTCGACTCCCGTATCCGGGGCTCTGACCCTGCGCGCCCAGTGGCGTCTGGACGCCGGATACCGCATCCATTACATCCCCGAATACAAGATGGAAGACGGCACGATCATCAACGGCGCGATGTTCATGGATCAGTGGGAGGATCCGTTTGCACCCGGATCCAACTACGCGGACGGTTCCAAGACCGAGATCCTCCAGCAGCCCACCGGTCTTACCGCGAACGGCCTCACTACCGACGAGTATATCTTCCGCGGCTGGCGTCTTGTGAGCCAGTCGGTCGACGGAGGCGGCAACGTCGTCTACAATCCTCTTGAACCCGGAAAGTTCTACGATCCGGGCGACGACTTCATCGTCAGCGCCGCGTTTGCCGACAAGTCGAGCTACATCTACATCCAGGCGGTCTACGAGGAGAAGGATTCCTCCTACAGACGTCCCTACGTGACCGATCTCACTCTCGACGCCAACTCGGGATATCTCACCACGGGCTCCTACTACGAGGGGGACGATCTGGTCGAAGGCACCGAGCTTTCAGCTCTGAGGGATCTCGACTGGGACGGCGTAGGAACACTCGTCATGGACCCCGACACAGACACGATCGCGTTCTGCGATATCCAGAGCAGCGTCAACGCGCACCTCTACCGCTACTCCACCAAGCTGACTGACGATATTTCCGGCAACGCGCTCGATCCGGTCGGCGTCAACTACTTCCGGCATCCTTCGGGCTATCTGCTCATCGGCTTTGACGATCTACCGGACGAGGGCGACTACGTCGCAACCTACCCCGCCGACTCGATCATCGCGGTCCAGAGACACGAGGACCGCACGATCTACGCGGTCTGGGAGCCGATGGTCTATCTGAACATCGTCAACAACACCGAGGAGAACCACGGAGACATCACTCTCTCCCTGACTTCTACCGACGGCACCGCGCTGACAGTCGTCAACGAGAAGAGAGGCGTCTACGAGCGCATCCCGCTCGACAGCCTTTCCAACATCGTCGTGCATCAGGGCGAGACGCTCAGACTCGCGATCCCCAACGGCGCCGATAAGAACATCACGATCACCGGCACCAACAACCTCGGCACGGGCTATATGCTCTACTGGGAGACCGATCTGAACGGCGTGAAGGACGGACATCCCGCGGGACACAAAGAGAACCTTGCCTCCTTCAGCATCACCGATATGCTCAAGGAGAACCACAGCGACACCGAGAAGGGTCTGACCGTCACCTTCACGACCAGGAAGGCCGACAAGGTCCTGATCCTCGACCAGAACTGGAACGGAAGCCGCACCGAGGTCTACTTCTCGAACTATTCGACCGACGACAACTACGTCGGACTCCCCTACACCCTGCCCGGCACCGGCACGCGTCTGGCGTGGACCTTCGTCGGCTGGGACGAGGATCCTTCTCTCCGTCCGGACATCGAAAACGGCACAGATCTGCCGGAGTATCTCGCGAGCAACGCCGATTCGCTTCTGATCGCGAGCATGACCGACTTCTTCGAGGCAAAAGACACTGACCACAACGACGTCGTCACGCTGTATGCGATCTGGAGCAGCGACGACAAGGCGAACACGGTCAGGGTCTACAAGCTGATCCCCGAGCCCGGAAAACAGGACAAGGAATTCGACTTCACCGTCTCCTTCAAGGGCTCCTACCGCAACGACGAGGCCCACATCAACGGGACCATCACCGAGAGGACTTCTCCCGTGATCTCGCTCACCAACGAGCAGTATATGGTCATCGTCACCGAGGTCATCGACGGCGAGAGCACCGGGAAGGCGAAGGTCACCCAGACCATCCAGAAATACGGGACGAACGATCAGCCGATCGGATCCGCGCTGGTCGTCACGACCGGCGACATCAACGTTTCCGCGGTCGTGAACTTCTACCTCGAGATCAAGGTCGTTGAGGCGGAATACACAAACTACATCACCACCTCCTCGGTCGAGTCCGAGATCATCCCGGACAGCCTTACCACTAACGGGAACCTCCTTTCCTGGACCAACTACACCACCGGCGGCACGGTCTTCTACACCAACGCCCGCAAGACGGCCGAGGTGACCGTGAAAAAGGTCCTCAAAAATCATCCCGCCGACATGGCGTTCACCTTCAGAGGAAGCTACACCCTCACCGAAGACGGAGTGACCGTCACAAAGACCCTTCAGAACATCTCCGTCCTCAGCTCCTCCTCCACAGGCACGGCCTTCGCCGAGAAAATCCCGGTCGGCGCGATCCTGACGGTGACCGAGATCGCCGACAACAGCTTCGACGTCACGGCGGCCGCTCAGAACGGCTCGGCGGACACCGACGCCGCCGACAACGTCTACAAGTTCACGGTCACCGCCGACGAGACGCTGACCTTCACCAACACTCTCAAATCCTACCCCGTTCGCATCGTGCTCGTGGGATTCGACGGAACGACGACCTACACGGACGTCGAGGCTCAGTTCAGCCTCCGCGCCGACGTTTCCTCGATCGTCAACCACAAGTACACGACGCCGGACGACAACCTGATCTACGACGGCATCCTCTCCGTCGGCGAGTATTCCCTCATCGAGCACTGGGTCCAGAGCGGATATCTCGGTCTCGACAGAGACGTGACACTGACGGTCTCCGGTGACGACACCGTGACCTCCGACGACGCGATGCACATCGTGATCACCGGCAACAAGACCGACGGATTCCTGGTGACCGTCTACAACCAGAAGACGGTCGATCTGTCGATCGAAAAGACCCTCATCGACCCGCTCCTCGGATCCGGACGTACGTTCTATTTCGCGGTCTCTTACAGCAACACCCTGAACGGTGTGACCGAGACGGTCAACAAATCCGGCGAGAACGCAATCGCCCTCGCGAGCGGCAGCAGGACCACCTTCACCGTCCCGATCGGCGCGGCCAACCTTACTGTCGCCGAGGAAGTCTCCAGACGAGTCAGCAGTTCCAGTTTGGTGACCATAGCCGAGACGTACGAGACTTATTACAGGATCACAAACGGCTCGAACGAAGTCGTTCCCGCCGATACGGGCAGCTCCTACACCTACACGACCGTCGCCGCGTCGAACGACAAGGATCTGATCTCCTTCACCAATAAGGCAAAGACCGTCGACGTCACCGTCGAAAAGGAAGTCACCGCGGACGACACCTCCGGCACCTTCACGTTCGTGGCGACGCTGAGCAAGGGCGCGACCGGCATCCCGGGATATGCGATCTTCGTCAACGGGACGCCAGCCGACGATTCAGACGACGTTCTGACAGACGCAAGCGGCCAGTACAGCTTCACGCTCCGGCACGGCGGCACGATGGTCCTGACCCTTCCGGTCGGCGCGCGCCTGCAGGTCCGCGAGACCGGTCTGAGCGGGACCACGGATCCCACCCTGACTCTCGAGGACGACTATCAGACGACGGCGGCGGCATATTACACTGCCGGCGGCGGATACACCGGCAGCACCTCCTGGGCTGAGAACTCAAGGTCCTATACGATCGTGAGCGTTCCCGGCGACGACCTGACGCTGACCTTCACCAACGGATCGGGCGGAAAAGAGGTCTTCTTCAGGAAGATCGACGGCTTCGGAAACGCGCTTCCCGGCGCAGTCTTCTCGCTCTACACTTCCTATTCCGACGCGGTCGCCAAGGGCACCTCGGGACGCGTCAGCCTCACCGTGGGCACAACCAAGACCGACACGGTGACCTCCGCGACGACGCTCGACGTCAACGGCTTCAACGTGGGCTTCAAGGTCCCGAACGGAGTCTACTACATGACCGAGATCGGCACAGTGACAGGCTGCCGCACCAACAGCTACATCTACAGGGTGACCGTCGGAGCGGCGGGCACCACGGTCGAAGGGATCACTCTCCCGGCGGGCTCTGACTACCTCGTAGAGCGTATGTCGGACAGCACGACCGTGGACGCGGTCCCCGATATCCCCGTCTACGGACTGCTCAACGAATCCCGGGCTGAGAGAAAGGTCATCTTCAGAAAGATCAACACGAGCTTCCAGTCGCTCTCCGGCGCGAAATTCGACATCCTCCGCGTGGATATGACCGTCGTCGCATCCGACTGCGTATCCGGCGAGACCGGCGCGTTCTGGATCGGAAAGCTCCCCTACGGCAAGTATTATCTGAAAGAGACCGAGGCGCCCGCCGGATATAACGACGCGCCCGTCTGGTTCGAGGTTAGAGTCGACTCAAGCGGCATCACCGCAAAACGCCTCTCCTCGGCTCCGTGATCTGACAACAAAACCAAATCTGCCCGCGCTGACAGCGCGGGCAGATTTTTCGTAAGCGTTATCATCGACTGTTTCGGAAAGCGCCGGGCGTTTTGCCGGTCTCGCGGGAAAAGACGGTGATGAAATAGTTGTAGTCGGCGTATCCCGAGAGCGATGCGATCTCGGCGACTGTCAGATCCCGGCGCTCAAGAAGGAGAGACTTTGCCTTTTCCATTCTCAGGGCGCGGATCCGGGCGGCTATCCCCCGTCCGTAGAGCTGACGTGAGAGCTCGTAAAGCTTCGTCTTC
Source organism: Clostridia bacterium (assembly GCA_017453605.1). Lineage (GTDB taxonomy): Bacteria > Bacillota > Clostridia > Oscillospirales > SIG627 > SIG685. Next base: position 18,806 of record JAFTEP010000224.1, on the reverse strand, counting down.
CCCACACCGAGATGCGCGCCCGCCTCTGACGCGCAGTTTTTCTCGGTGAAGTGTGAGGACAGGTAGGCGTTCAGCCTCACGGCGAGAAGATCCTCTTTGAGCGCAGCCATGCGCTCCAAGATCAGAAATGAAGCCACGGCGTGAAGTATATGCGCGGCGGAACGGACGAACCCCTCACCCATCGGGCGCGCAGTCCGGAGCGCTTTGCGAAGGAGAGTTCTGTCGAGGTCAAGGTCCTCCGTGAGTCGCTCCACGGCGGCGATCCCCTCTTTGTGGTCTTCGTAGACGAACGCGTGTCCGCAGAGAAGATAGCCCGCCAGCACGTCACCGACGTACAGGGGCGTCACCGCCTCGGTAAGACCGGCGTGACAGCGGTATATATGCGTGCCGCGCTTTTTTGCCGCGCGTTCGCAAGCCTCCCGGTCGCAGCGCATACAGGCTTCGAATCCGGCGCGATTGGAGCGGATGACGGCGCAGTAGGGCGCGACGTCTTCGGGATAGGAGACAAGTTCGCTGAGGTTCCCGTCGAAGACGGTGATGCGGATCCGGGTGAGCTCATAATAGTCTTTCAACAGATCCCGCAGCTTGTCGGGATCGAAGATCGAGATCAAAAAAACCACCTCTTGATTCCAAACGGGTATGACTGTTTGTATTTTACCACACTCTCGAACAAAATCAAAGTAAAACGAACAAAAATCTATATATTTTTTCTTTTTCTTCTTTTACAATGGAATGGGAAAAATTGCGCCGGAGGAGGTTTTTCCGGCGCGTCTGAAAATGATATATTCGTTTTTCGAAAGGGATGGAACATGAAAAAGAAAATGAAATTCGCGCTCGCGTTCTGCAACCGGAGCTTCATGCCCGGCGAACTGATCTACGGCGCGCGCGAGGACATGGCGAAGGCGCTCACCGACGCCGGGTACGACTTCATAATGATGGACCGCGACGCCACGCGCTGCGGCGGCATCGAGACCCGCGAGGAGGGAAGGCTTTACGCCGAATGGCTCAAACTTCACGAGGGCGAATTCGACGGCGTGATCTTTTCGATGCCCATTTTTGCCGACGAGAACGGTGCGATCGCCGCGCTGCAGGATGCGGGCGTGCCGATCCTGATGCAGGCGTATCCCGACGAGATCGGCAAAATGGACTTTGCCCACAGACGCGACGCCTACTGCGGAAAGTTCTCCGTCACAGACGTCTTCACCCAGTACGGGGTGCCGTTTTCCGTGTTCAAGCCCCACGTCGTGCATCCTCTGAGCCCGAAGTTCAGGAAAAACCTTGATGATTTTGCCGCGGTCTGCCGCGTCGTGAACGGGATGAAGCGCTTCAATCTCGGCTGCATCGGCGCGCGCACCACCGCCTTCAAGACGGTGCGCTTCGACGAGATCGCCCTGCAGAAGTACGGGATCAACGTGGAGAGCTTCGATCTCTCAGAGGTCTTCGGCAAGATCGCCGCCCTGTCCGACGGCGATCCGAAAGTCGTCGCAAAGATCAGGCGCCTCAACGACTACACGAACTGCTCTCTTGTGCCGGGAGAAAACATGAACACCCTCGCAAAGCTCTCAGTCGTGCTGGACGAATACGTCGAAACCTATCACCTCGACGCTTTGGCTCTCAGATGCTGGAACGAGATGGAGAACCATCTGAGAGTTTGTCCCTGCGTGCTTCTCGGCGAGCTGAACGACCGCGGGATCACCGCCTCCTGCGAGATAGATATATGCTCCGCTGTCTGTATGCGCGCCATGAGCCTCGCATCCGAGGGGGCCTCGGCGGTGCTCGACTGGAACAACAACTACGGCGACGACGAGAACAAGGTCATTCTCTTCCACTGCGGCTCCGTCGCGCAGAGCCTGATGACCTGCAAGGGCACGGTGACAAACCACAAGATGTTCGACAAGACCGATCCGGGCTCCGGCTGGGGCTGCAACGAGGGCAGGATAAAGCCTATGCCCATAACTCTCTCCAACTGCCAGACAAAGGACGGAAAGATCGTCATTTACGCCGACGAGGCCGAATTCACCGACGATCCGATAGAGGACGGCTTCTTCGGCGTCGGCGGAGTCGCAAGGGTCGAAAACCTGCAGGATAAACTCATAAACCTTGCAAGAGGCGGCTTCAAACACCATACCTCCGTGTGCGCCGGCAGTTACAGAGACGTGCTGAAGGAAGCCTTCACCACCTATCTGAAATACGACTGGGTCGAGATCTGACCGCCCCGGGACGATAAATATCAAGACACCGAAAAGCGAGCCTTTTGGCTCGCTTTTTGTGTCGCAAGGCGTAAAAGAACATTGAAATTTCGCAAATATTATTGATTTTTGGCGTGGGAGGTGGTACAATATACGAAAGCGTTACGATACAACAGTAAGAAGTTTCAGGGGGATCTGAATGGCAACAAGCTACAAAAAACTCTGGCACATACTTGTGGATCGCAGTATGAAAAAGAAGGAACTGCAGGAGAAGGCCCATCTGACACAGTATCAGATGAACAAGCTTGCCCGCGGCGAGGATATAACGACTGATATAGTCGGCAGGATCTGCAAGGCGCTCGGCGTCAAGCCCGATGAAATCATGGACTTCATTCCCGATGAAAACGACTGAGAGAGAGCGGCTTTTTATGAAATACGGCAAAAGGATAAAATATACCGCCCGAATATGCGTCCTGATCTGCGTCATCTTTGCGGTCGGCGCGGTCGCGCAGGTGTTCGCGGCAGACGGCGGGCAAAAACCCGTGAGGGTCGGATACTACGAAAACGAGGTGTTCCAGGAGGGCGCGGGCGAAGACTCGGTCAAGACCGGCTATTCCTACGAATACTATCAGAAGCTGTCCGAATACACCGGCTGGAAATATGAATACGTCTACGGTGAATTCGGCGATCTGTACCAGATGCTTCTTGACGGCAAGATAGATTTTCTCGCGGGTCTTGCGTGGAAAGAGGAGCGCGAAGCTCTCATCGGATACCCGGACTCCCCCATGGGACACGAGAACTACAGCCTTATAAAGCATCTTGACGACGAGGATATAACTCTCGACACCGCGACGCTCGGCGGGAAAAAGATCGGCGTTCTCGACAGCGCGACGGCTGACCGTCTGCGCGAATTTCTTGACGAAAAAAATATAACCGCTCAGGTCGAAGTCTTCCGCGACTACGGGCCGCTCTTCGAGGCCTTCGACAGCCGCGGCATAGACATTCTCGCCGCCGAGGGCGACGGAGCATACGGCAGACCGGACGCAGAGTTGCTCTGTTCGTTCGGCGCCTCCGACTACTATCTCTGCGTCAGTAAAACAAGACCCGATCTTCTCAAAGAACTGAACGCGGCGCAGTCGGAACTCTCCGAAAACGAGCCGAATTTCATAAATTCCCTCAGAAACAAGTATTATCCGGTGAGCATATCCGGCAGGGCGTTTTCCGCCGTCGAGAAAAAATGGCTCTCGGAACACGATACGCTCAGCGTCGGATACCTGAAAAACTATCTCCCCTACTGCGATCAGGACGCCTCCGGGAACGTCACGGGACTTATACGCGATCTTGTTCCGGGGATGCTCGAGAGGCTGAAGATCGACGGACTGAAGGTCGGCTATAAGAGCTTTGACAATTACCTCGATATGATATCTTCCCTCGTGAGCGGCGAGATCGACGTTGCATTCCCGGTCGGCGGAGGGCTCTACTATTCCGAAGAGAGCGGCATTTTCCAATCGGGCGCGGTCGTTTCCGCGGTGACCGAGCTTGTATATAAAGGAGAATTCAGCGAAGCGACTGTGCTGAATTTCGCGGTGAACGAAAACAACCGCATGCAGTATTACTTCGTGAAGACCCACTATCCCGACGCCGTCATCAGCTTTTATCCGTCGGTCGACGCATGCCTGAAAGCCGTCGACAGCGGCAAGGCAAGCTGCACGACGCTCAACGGACTCAGAGTGAACGACATTTTGAGAAACAGCCGTTATAAGGACCTCGTCATCCTGCAGACTTCCTACGACGACGACAGATGCTTCGGCGTCAGGCTCGGGAACGAAGGGCTTCTGAAGCTCGTCAACCGCGCCATCAGCGTGCTCGGTCCGGACTACGCTCAGACACTCGCCTTCCGATATACGTACAAGCTCTATTCCTATTCGTTTGCAGATATGTTCCGCGACAACGCATTCTTCTTCGTCAGCGTCATCGTCGGAGTCGCTGTCGTGATCATCCTGCTTCTTGTCCGCGACAGAAGGCGCTCGAAGCGCGAGATAGAAACAAAAGACGCCGCGAAAAAAGAACTCGAACGCGCCAACAAAGAGCTTATCGAGCAGAAGGAGAGCCGCGAACAGCTCGAAAAGATGATAACGGCGCTCGCTTCGGACTACAGATGCGTCTATCACGTCGATCTTGACAAAAACGACGCCGTGTGCTACAGAGCGGACCCGACGGATACCGAACAGACGCGCGAGGGGATCCATTTCAACTACCTCGAAAGGTTCACCTGGTACGCAGAGCATTCCGTCGCCGAAAGCTACAGAGAGGGCTTTTTGCAGTTCATCGATCCCGTTCACGTGCGCGAGGCGCTCAGTAAGGACGTGATAATCGCCTACCGCTACCTCGCTCAGCGCGGCGGCAAAGAGTACTACGAAATGATCCGCATGGCGGGCGTGAGACACGCCGAGAACCGCGACGACCACATCGTTCACGCCGTCGGGCTCGGCTTGACGGTCATCGACGCCGAAATGCGCGACGCCATGGCGAAAAACCAGGCGCTCGGCGAGGCGCTCACCGCGGCGGAGGGAGCGAACAGGGCGAAGACCGCGTTCCTTTCGAGTATGAGCCACGAGATCCGCACTCCGATGAACGCGATCATCGGGCTGGACAGTCTGGCTCTGCGCGACGAGAGCCTGCCCGAAAAGACGCGCGGGTACTTAAAGCAGATCGGCGGGAGCGCAAAGCATCTTCTCGGGCTCATAAACGACATCCTCGATATGAGCCGGATCGAATCGGGAAAGCTCGTCCTCAGAAGAGAGGAGTTCTCGCTGAGCGAGATGCTCGAGCAGATCAACACGATGGTCACGTCGCAGTGCGGCGAAAAAGGGCTGAAATTCGAGTGCAAAGTTTTGGGAGAGCCCGACGATCACTACATCGGCGACGATATGCGCCTCAAGCAGGTGCTCGTCAACATCCTGAGCAACGCCGTCAAATTCACTGACGCGCCCGGAAGCGTCACGTTCGTAGTCGAAAAGATCAACGATTTCGAGGATCAGTCGACGCTGAGGTTCTCAGTCAAGGACACCGGGATCGGGATCAGCAAGGAATTTCTCCCGAAGGTGTTCGATTCGTTCTCGCAGGAAAACAGCGGCAGGAGCGGGAAATACGGCAGCACCGGTCTGGGACTGGCGATAACAAGAAACATCGTCGAACTGATGAACGGCACGATATCGGTGGAATCTACAAAGGGCGTAGGGACCGAGTTCACGGTCGACGTGACGCTGAAAAACTGCCACGATCCGTCCTTCAGCCCCGACGCGGTCGCCGCGGGCGATCTGCACGCCCTTGTAGTCGACGCCGATCCCGTCTCCGGCGAGCACGCGAAGCTCGTGATGGAGGAGTCGGGGATCAGAACGGAATCCTGCCCGTCCGGCAAGGGAGCGCTCGAAATGCTCGAAGTCTCCCACGCAAGACACGATCCGTTCAACCTCGTGCTCCTCGACCGGAAACTGGCCGGGAGCGACGAAGAAAATATCGCCGGAGAGATCAAGACCCGTTACGGCAAAGAGACCGCCGTCATAATCCTGACGGCGTACAACCGGGACGAGATCACGGACGGCGCGCCGGGCGCCGCGGCGGACGGATTCTTATCAAAGTCAGCGTTCGCCTCCGACGCCGTCGACGAGATACTGAGGACGGTCAGACGCAGCGGGATGAGCGCGCGCCGCAGGATATGCCGCGAGGAGCTTTCGGGAAAGCGCGTTCTTCTTGCGGAGGACTTCATAGTCAACGCGGAGATCGTCAGAGAGGTCATGGGGCTGTGCGGAGTGATAGTGGATCACGCCGAGAACGGAAAGATCGCCGTCGAGACCTTCGAAAAGAGCGCTCCGGGCTATTACGACGCGATCCTGATGGACGTGCGGATGCCGGAAATGGACGGTCTGGAGGCGACGAGAACGATCAGAAAGCTCCCAAGACCCGACGCGAAGACCGTGCCGATCATCGCGATGACGGCGAACGCTTTCGACGAGGACGTCCAGAGCTCGCTGCAGGCGGGGATGAACGCCCACCTGTCAAAGCCCGTGGAAGCGGAGTTTTTATACAGGACTCTCGAAGAACTGATCTGGGAAAACGAGAACCGGACGAAGCAATAACGAGGAGAAGCTTTTATGACCGATAAAAAAACGTTCAGGATATCTGAAAAAAGGCGAATTCTGCTGGTCGAGGACGACATCGTCTGTCAGGAAATGATGAAGGCGAGCATCGGCGAGACCTACTCGGTCGTCATCGCCGAGACCGGCGAGGAAGCGCTGGAAGTGATCCGGGCTCAACACGAAACGCTGAGCATGGTCCTGCTCGATCTGAACCTTCCCGGGATAACGGGCATCGACGTCCTCAGCAGGATAAAGAGCGATCCCGCGTCCTCGCGCCTGCCGGTCATCGTCATGACCTCCGACCACGAGGCCGAGGTGGAGTGCCTCACTCTCGGCGCGATCGACTTCATCCCGAAGCCCTACCCGGCGTCAAAGGTGATCCTCGCCAGGATCCTTCGTACCGTGGAACTCTCCGAGGACCGCGAGACCCTGCGTCTGACAGAGAGGGATCAGCTGACGGGATTATACAACAAAGAATTCTTCTACCGCTACGCCGCTCAGCTCGATCTTTATCACAAGGACGCGCCGGTCGACGCGATAGTGTTCGACGTCAACCACTTCCATACGATAAACGACCGCTTCGGGAAAGCCCGCGGGAACGAGGTCCTGAAGCGCATCGCGGTCAACGCCACGGACTACGTCAACGAGGCGGGCGGCATCGTCTGCCGCAGCGGCGCGGACACGTTTCTGCTCTACTGCAGGCACATAGACGATCACGAGGCTCTGCTCGCGAGGCTGTCGGCGGGTCTTGACGACGTCGGCTTCGGCAAGAACCGCGTCCGTCTGAGGATGGGCGTCTACGTCGACGCGGACAAAACGATAGATATTGAGCGCAGGTTCGACCGCGCGAAAATGGCGGCGGACACCGCCCGGGACCATCTGACCGCTCCCGTCGGATTTTTCGACCACTCGATGCGCGAGGCGGAGATCCTCGAGGAACAGCTTATAGACGATTTTAAGGCCGCGATCAGCCAGAAGCAGTTCGCCGTCTTCTTCCAGCCGAAATTCGACGTCAGGCGCGACGAGCCGGTGCTTGCGAGCGCCGAGGCGCTTGTGAGGTGGAAGCACCCGAAGCTCGGGATGGTCAGCCCCGGCGTCTTCATCCCGCTGTTCGAGAAAAACGGCTTGATACAGGAGCTCGATCACTACGTCTGGGCGCAGACCGCAGCGCATATAAAAGCCTGGAAGGATCGCCTGAAGATCACGCTCCCGGTCTCGGTCAACGTGTCGAGGATCGACCTCTACGATCCCGAACTGACGGAAAGATTTCTTGACATCGCGAAGAAAAACAAAATTTCCACCGAAGACCTGCTGCTCGAGATCACCGAGTCCGCATATACTGAAAAGACGGACTTTATCATCAAAACCGTGAAAGACCTCCGCAGGCTCGGCTTCAGGATCGAAATGGACGATTTCGGATCCGGCTATTCCTCGCTGAGCATGCTTTCAAATATGCCGATCGACGCGCTGAAGCTCGATATGCAGTTCATCCGGAGCGCGTTCAGCCAAAGAAAGGACACAAGGCTTCTCGAAGCGATGATAGGGCTCGCGAGATCCTTCGGGGTGCCGACTATCGCGGAGGGTGTGGAGACCGCAGAGCAGTATTCCAACCTGAAAGCGATGGGCTGCGACTTGATACAGGGCTACTATTTCTCCCGTCCCCTGCCGGCGGACGAATTTGAAGAATTCATTGTTAAAAATCTCAAAAAAAATCTCAAAACGGAGGGTGTTTTATGCTGACCGTCGAAAAACTGAAAGGATTCGGCGCGGACGTCGCCACAGGACTGTCGCGCTGTGCAAACAACGAGGCTCTCTATCTTCGCCTCGTGGGGATAACTTTAGCCGAGCTGTCTTCGGGCTCGCTCGGAGCCGCGCTCGACGAAGGAGACCCCGACAAGGCCTTCGCCCTCGCTCACAAGCTGAAGGGCGGCGTGAACAATCTGGCGCTCACCCCTATCTCCATTCCTCTCGGAGAGCTGACGGAGCTTCTCAGAAACAAAACTCCCGGAGATCACCGGGCGCTTTACGAACAGATAGTCGCCAAAACAAACGAGCTTGCCGCTCTGTGACGTCAGGGAGCGCACTTTGATGAATAAGCCGTCAAATCCTAACGCCACGGCTCTTCAGCCCTACCTCTCGCCCCTGTCGGTATGGGCTCTGTCAGTGGGCTCCGCCATCGGCTGGGGCTCGCTGGTCGTGACGGGCAGGACCTATCTCTCGCAGGCGGGACCTCTGGGCTCGATCTCAGGTCTTGTGATCGGCTTCGTGATGATGCTGTTGGTCGCAAACCATTATCATTTCCTCGCCAACAGATATCCGGGGACCGGCGGACTTTATAACTACGTCAAGTACATTTTCGGATACGACCGCGCCTTTCTGGCGGCGTGGTTTTTGTTCCTTATCTACATCGCGATCTTCTGGGCGAACGCGACGAGCATCCCTCTCTTCGCGAGGTACTTTCTGGACGTCTTCCGTTTCGGCTATCTCTACACGCTGTTCGGATATGAAGTCTATATCGGCGAGGCGCTCCTCACCTTTGTTGTGATCGCTCTCGTCGCGCTCCTGTGCATCAAATCCAAAATCGTCACCGCCCGCGTGATGGTCGTGATGGCGGCGGTCTTCACCGTTGGCATCACCGTCTGCTTTGTCGGCGCCATGATCGGACACGGAAACATTTCGTCCTTGACGGAGCCCGCCTTCGTCCCCGACGGGAGCGCCCTCAGACAGATCGTCCGCATAGCGTTCATTTCGCCCTGGGCGTTCATCGGTTTCGAGAGCGTGAGCCATTCCGCCGCGGAGTATAAATTCAGGCACGGCAATATGTTCCGAGTCCTTTTTGTCTCGCTTGTCGTGATAACCTCCCTCTATATCTTCGCGATACTGCTGAGCGTTTCCGCGTATCCCGAGGGCTGTTCGGGCTGGCTCGACTACATCAGCCGCCTCGACGAATTCGAGGGGCTCGCGGGGCTGCCCGCCTTCTACGCCGCAGACCATTACCTCGGCGATCTTGGCGTCGGGATCCTGATGGCGTCGCTTCTGGCGCTGGTGCTCACGAGCCTCATCGGGATGCTCCGCGCCGTCAGCCGCCTCTGCTACGCCGTCGCGCAGGACGGGATCCTTCCCAAGCGCTTTTCCGTGCTGAACAAAAAACAGATCCCTTCGAGCAGCATCCTCTTGGTTTTGGTCCTGTCCGTCCCGATCCTCTTCATCGGAAGGACGGCGATCGGCTGGAGCGTCGATACGACCACCATCGGCGCGACCATCATCTACGGCTTCGCATCCGCCGCGGTCTTCAAGGCGTCCCGCCAGGAGAAAAAGAAAAAGGACGTCGTTTTGAGCGGGATCTTCCTTCTGATCCTGATCGCCTTTTCGGTCTATCTTCTGTTCCCCGAGTTCTTCTCGGACCACACGCTCGAGACGGAGGCCTACGTTCTCATGACGGTCTGGAGCCTTCTCGGTCTCTTGTTTTTCAACCGCATCATCCGCAAGGATCACGCGAGGAATTTCGGCAAGGCGATCATCGTCTGGATCACGCTTTTGGCATTCATCGTCATCATGACCATGACCTGGGTCGAGAGGCTGAACGAGTCCAGAGAGGACGCGGTGCTGAGCGACATACGAAACTACGAGAACGGCACTGCTGAAAGCGGAGTCCTCGAAAAGGACGAAGACGAATTTTACTCTATCCAGCACGACAGGCTCCACGACGCCGACAGAACGAGCGTCTTGATCATCACGGGGCTCTTCGGAGTGAGTCTTGTCGTTCTTCTCGTCAACCATTTCTCGATGAAAAAGTGGGAGAAGAAAGCAACCGAGGCGCGCGCCGAGGCGCGGACTGTCGCCTTCACGGATCCCCTCACCGGCGTGAAGAGCAAACACGCCTTCGCGCTCGAGGAAAAAACACTTGAAAAGAAGATCTTGGGAGGAGACGCCGGAGAGTTTGCCGTCATCGTCTGCGACGTGAACGGTCTGAAAATGATAAACGACACGATGGGCCACAAAGACGGAGACGAATATATCCGGACGGCGTGCAAGATGCTCTGCGAGTTTTTCAAGCACAGCCCGGTCTACCGCGTCGGGGGCGACGAATTCGTCGTCCTGCTCGAGGGTCACGACTACACGGCGCGGGACGAGATCATGAAAGAGATAAACGAAAAGATAGAATCTAACATCGGAAGCGACAAAGTCGTCGCGTCCCTGGGCGTCGCCCGCTTCGATCCCGAAAAGGACAAGTCGTTCCACGAAGTCTTCAAGAGAGCGGACGAAGCCATGTACGGGCGCAAGATGCAGCTCAAGAAAATGGGAGCCGTGACAAGAGACTGAAAAATAAGCCTCCAAAAACCGCCTCCCGCGAAAGGACGAGACTTTCGCGGGAGGCTTTCTTTATTAACTTTTGCGGACCGGATCAGGCCGGATCCTTTTTTTCTTTCGAGGCTTTGATCCTCGGGTAGATATACTTCCGGAAGATCACGGGCAGATACACCATAAGCGGCAGGAAGAAGCCGAAATATTTGCAGTCGTCCGTCTGAACGAGCAAATTGAAGATGCCGTGATGTATGCAGGCAAGAGTGAGCAGGGCGAAGGTGCCGCTGCAGAACAGCTTCTTCTTTTTCTTGATGAAGCTCATTCCGCAGCCGACGGCGGCGGTCCTGACTCCGTGCATCAGCGCGGTGGAGAAGCCCCTGATGATCGCCCAGCCGACCGTCACGTTGTCTACGTTCTGCACCGGGATCATCGTGTTCTCGAACAGCGCGAAGCCGATATCGGTCGCGAAGGCGACGGTGAGCAGCTTGTCGCGATCGTCAGTGAAGGCGACCGCGAAGAACCTGTCCATCAAGCCTTGTCCATCAACTGTCCTATTATAACATATCTTCGCGCGGCAAAAACAAGTTTTGCGGTTAGTGAAAAAAAGTTGATCTTCGGTTTTTTTCTTGCGTTTATGCACCAAATATGGTACAATCAATGTAGTATAATTTATATGGAGGGGAAGAAATGGACGTAATCGAACCGAAAAAACTCGCGCTTTTAAGGCAGATGCAGATCCTGCAGAAATACAGCGATCCGGCGCATCCCATGACTCAGGAACAGATCGCGGGATATCTGAGGGAGGAATACGGGCTCGATATCGAGCGCAAGGCCGTCAGCCGCAATATCTCCACTCTTAGAGAGGCGGGCTTTGAGATAGTTTCCTGCCGCGAGGGAAGCTACATCAACAGCAGGGATTTCACGGACTCCGAGCTCAGAGTGCTGATAGACGGCGTTCTTTCAAGCAAATACATTTCAGCGAAATATTCAAAGGATCTGATAAACAAGCTCTGCGGTCTCTCGAGCAAACATTTCCGCTCCCACGTCAAACACGTCCATTCCGTCCAGGAATGGGAAAAGACCGAAAACCCGGCGTTCTTTTTCAACATCGAGATGGTCGACGAGGCGATAGAGCAGAAAAAGCAGATCCGTTTCGATTACAACAAATACGGGATCGACAAGAAGCTCCACAAGACGTTCACTCATCAGGCGAGCCCGTATCAGCTCATACTGCACAATCAGCGCTATTATCTGATGGCAAGGAATGAGCAGTGGAAAAATCTTTCTTTCTACAGGCTCGACCGCATAACGAATATGACGCTGACCGAGGAAAAGCTCGTGCCGATCAACAAAGTCGAAGGCTTCAGGGACGGGATCGACTACAGGGAGCTTTCAACGGCTCTGCCGTATATGTATACAGACAAGCCGGAGATGGTGGAGTTCGTCGCGGACGAGAGCGTGATCGACCAGATAATCGACTGGTTCGGCAGGAATATTTTCGTGAGCTCCTGCGGCGACGGCAAGATCAGGGTCTCGGTCAAGGTCAGCCCCATGGCGATGGAGCACTGGGCGATGCAGTACGCGGGATACGTCACCGTCACCTCCCCGCAGACTCTCGTCGACAGTATAAAAAAACGCCTGCAGACCGCGGCGGAAAAATACGGAGGATGAAAAATGGAGTGGTCTTTTTGTTGTTTTGGAGATCTTGTTTGTAACTTGTGTACAAAAAAATTGACAATTACAAAATAATAAAATGATGAATTATATTTCGTTAATCGGCCCATTTTTCTACGTCCGCAGGAAGCTGATATATCACGCTCTCCCTCTGTCGGAGTGCAGGGAGCAGGCGGACAAGCTTGACAATCCGTACGGGCACGACAGGCTGTGGGAGGATCACTTCCGCGGCGGCGATTACATCAATTATCCGAGAGGGCGCGTCGTGTGGGACCGCACGAACTGTCGCGCGATAATCTACATCGACCGCTGTATCGACAAGCCCGCTATCGTCGCTAAAATCGCCGAAGCCTTCGGCTTGACGGATTTTGTGACCGCATACGACGATCACTACCGCTGCCGCAGATGCGTCGGCGACCTGTTCGGCGACTGACAAACGAATATCTCCCCCCCGCCCGGACCGCGTTCGCGCGGTCCTTTTTGTTTTCCCGCGGCCCGAGAGGCGCGAGAGTGGAAAAACCAGCCTCCCGTTTTCGGGACAATGCGTATGATATAATATACGCCGACGGAGAAAAACGCCGAAAGCCAAAAAAACAGACCCAAGAACGGGACGGAAAAACGATTAAGGAGTAAAAAGAATACGTTTTATAAGGGAGGAAAACCAAAATGAAGATCCTTTACGTCTGCGCGCCGGGCGACGAGAACGCGCGCAAAACCGCAGAACTCATCGCAAAAGCCATGCCCGGACACGATTTTCTGCTGCCGGAGCTGCCCGAGTTTCCGCTCGAAATACACTCTTTTCTCCGTGAGAGAGATACCGCTTTCGATCCGGACGTCATCGTCGGATCGCGGCTCGGGGGGTTTTACGCCATGCTTATCTGCGGCCCGAAAAAGCTTCTGATCGACCCGGTGATGACCCCGCACAAAGGACCGCATCCTTTTCTCCGCGACGGGGACGAAAGGACGCGGGAAGAGCTGCGCCGGCTGCACGACGCCTATTTCTCGGATTGGAAAGACTTCGAAACGACGGGCGAAGTCTGGGGGCTTTTCGGAACGGACAGATCGGAGCTGCCCGACGCCCTGAAATTCAAAAGGGAATTCTCGCTCGTAAAGGGCCGTTTCATGACCGACGGCTTTTCCCTCGCTCCGGACGAAGAGCAGATAAAAAGCGCGATCGTTCCCGCGATCGAGCGCGTTTTCGCCGACGAGATCGTGGCGTTGAGCTTTTCCGATATGGACGAGAGCTGTTTTCTTTGAAGCTTCACCTCCCGTTTTCGGGACACAGGGCGTGTTATAATATGCTCGTAACGAAAGAAGAAGATCAAGGAGGATCTGAAAAATGGTATTTTTCAAAGTCAGCGCGGCGCTGAACGGCGTCGAAAATGAAAGGATAAACGAGGACGCGCATCAGAGGCACGAGCGCGCGTGGGAGATCGCGGACAAGATCTGCGAGTTCGACTTGAAGACCCCGAGCGACACCTACTGCTTTGTCGCCAGAAACGCCGGGATCGGCAGGGGCGGCAGGGGCGAGATCGTCTGCGGGATAATCGCCGCTTCGGCGGATGATGCAGAAAAGGCGGCTGACGCGTTCCTGAAAGCCGTCGCGGAAGACGCGTCGGAGCCGAAGATGAGCGAGATCACCCTCGGCCATCTGCGCGAGCTTCTCGGCGCGGCATCGCGCAACGGGTTCATAGAGAGCCAGGACGACGCGCTTGAAAGATTCGGGCTCGACTCCATCGGGCGGGGGCGTTTCGGCGGGGTCGAATACGACGAGAGCATCATCGACGGGAATATCCGCAAAGAAGAGCTGTATAAGATTTCCGAAAAGCTGCTCTGCGGCGAGACTCTCGGTCCCGAGCTCGACAGGATCTATTCAGGCTCAGACGCTTCAAATACGTTCGGACACCCCGTCCACTACTTTATCGAGGCTGACGACCGCGACGTGAGGGACAAACTCACTTCTTGCCTTCTCGGCGCGCTCTACGACAGAAAGCGCCTGAAGAGCCGCCGCTGCAGCTTCGTGGATTTCAGACCCGGACAGAATTTCTCCCGCGCCTTATACGACGCCTTCTATAAAAGCTGCGACGGAGGCGCCGTCGTCGTGAGATATCACGCGGGCGACGATTCCGAAGACGAAGAGTATGCCGACAGCGAGACGGAGACCGTGGCGTCTCTCTGCGAGACCATGCTCAAATACCGCAACAGAGTCCTGACCGTGTTCTGCCTGCCGAGAGCCCGCGAGAAGACGAAGAAGACGTTCTTCGAGGATCTCCCGAGCGTCTGCACGGTGACTGTAAAAGAAGACCTCGCCGATAAAAAGAGATCGGAAAGGTATCTCAGGGTGCTCTGCATGGAGCACGGTATCCGCTCCGACAAAAAGCTCCTCGACTCTGTAGTGAGCGAAAAAAGCTACTATCCGGACGAACTCAAGAGGATTTTTGACGAGTGGTATAATATTAAAATGAAGACGGTCGTTTTCCCTCAGTACAGGGATATCGAAGTCTGCCGCCGGGAGGCGGTAAAGAAGGCTCCGGCGGGTAACGCCTACGAGGAGCTGAAAGGACTTATCGGACTCAGTGAGGCGAAAGCCCTGATCGACAAGGCGCTGAAATACTACAAGCTGCAGAAGATCTTCAAAGACAGGGGCATCGCGCTCGACAGACCGAGTATGCACATGGTCTTCACCGGGAACCCCGGCACCGCGAAGACCACGGTCGCCCGCCTTTTCGCGAGGATCATGAAGGAAAACGGCGTCCTCTCTAAGGGGCATCTGGTCGAGGTCGGACGCGGGGATCTCGTCGGGAAGTTCGTCGGCTGGACCGCGCCGACCGTAAAAGAGAAGTTCAAGGCGGCGATGGGCGGAGTGCTGTTCATCGACGAGGCGTACTCTCTGGTCGAGGGCCGCGACGGTTTGTTCGGCGACGAGGCGATCAACACCATCGTGCAGGAAATGGAGAACAGGCGCGAGGATCTGGTCGTGATCTTCGCGGGCTATCCACGCGAGATGGAGAACTTCATCAACCGCAATCCGGGGCTCCGTTCAAGGATAGCCTTCCACGTTCCGTTCGCCGACTACAGCGCCGGAGAGCTCTGCGAGATCGCGAAGATCATCGGCAGATCCAAGGGCGTGGAGTTCACGGACGAAGCGGCCTCTAAGCTCTCGGTGATCTTCGAGGCGGCAAGACAGCAGACGGGATTCGGCAACGGCAGATACGCGCGAAACGTAGTCGAGCTCTCGAAGATGAACCAGGCGAGCCGTCTGGCGGATACGGACCCCGATCTGATAAACGAAAAGACTCTGAAGCTGATAGAGGAAGCGGACGTCGAAGTGCCGCTCTTGCGCGGCCAAGCCGAAAAGTGCGGGATAGGCTTCGCGGTATGATCCTCCCATCGGCGACAGATGCTCTAAAGCGGAGCTTCGACTCCCAAATACGGGTGAACGATGTTTCTGAAAAGCATATCTATAACCGCCCTCGGCGGCGTGAAGCAGTTTTCGCAGACGTTCAGAGGCGTTTTTTCAAAGCTGGAAACGGAAAGTCCCGACGAGATACTGTTCGCGATCGGAAAGGTACTCTTTAATCGCCCCGACGGATCAGCCCGACGGGTCAAAGCGGCAAAGAATACCCTCATCACGGCGCAGATCGCCGCCGAGTGCTTCAGATACACCGTCACGCTGCGGGGCGCCGGTCTGAAAATGACCGCTTACGCCCTCGGCGAGGACGGGACCGAATGCGAAGCGACCGAACAGTATCTGTCGTTCACCCGGCGCTGCGCCGAAGAGGACCGCCTGTGTCTGTTCGACGAGAACGCCCGCGATAAAAGAGATCTGCGGGCATATCTTGAAGAGGAGAAAAACTACAAGCCGGGAGAGCTCGCCGTACTGACCGACGGGATCGCGAAAACTCAGTCGTTCCGAAACGCGCTGAGGGCGTATCTGGACGCCGCTCCCCTCTCCTGCGCATACGACGAGGGGATCCTCCCCTGTCTCGACACGGTGCGCTTCTGGGACGGCTTCGGCGAGCTGAGAGACATACACTACGAGGGCAAACCGCTTTTGATCAGAAAGCCCTCCCCCGAAACGCTGAAGATCATCGCCGAATACCGGTACTCGATCGACCGACAGATCCTGGCGATAGGCTGAATGCCGCCGGCCGCGCGAACGGGTCGAAGAGCGGGAGAGCTCGGACGGCCGGCCCAAAACACTCTCGTTCCTTTCGGAAAAAAGAAAAACGGAGATAATCAATAATGATCTACGCGATGAGCGATATACACGGCGAGCACTCAAAATACCTTGAGATGCTCGGAAAGCTCGACTTGAAAGAAACGGACAGGCTCTATATCCTCGGCGACGTGATCGACAGGGCGGGCGGCGGGATCGAGACGCTTCTCGATATGATGAAACGCGCGAACGTCGTCCCGATCCTCGGCAATCACGAACACTCCGCCGTGAAGCTGATGAAGGCGTTCGTCGATCACCCCGGCGACACGGGCATGATAAGATCGACGGCGGCTTACGCGCTGTGGATGGCAAACGGCGGCGACGAGACCGAGGACGCCTTTCTTTCGCTCGATATCGGGGATCAGGAAAAGCTGGTGGAATATATAAACTCATTCAGGCTTTACGAGGAGCTTACGGCGGGCGGGAAAACCTTCCACCTCTCCCATTCGATCCCGTCCTTCTTGCGTGGGCGGGATATCCACAGCGTGAGCGTTTTCGAATTCGTCTGGGGCGAGCCGGACTACGGCAGGCGATACAACGAAAAGAAGATCTTTGTGACCGGGCACACGCCGACCGCGCTGATAGACCCCGCTTATTCCGGGCGGATCTGGCAGAAAAACGGGCATATCGCGATAGACTGCGGCGCCGCCTTCACGGACGGGCGGCTCGGCTGTATCTGCCTTGACACAATGGAGGAGTTTTATGTTTAATAATAATGATGAGCGAACGGCGTTTTTTGACGCTGTCGAAAAGCTTATTGAAGTCGATCAGGATTTTGCGCTTCGCATAAAAGAGTGGCTGGAGCGAAGAGTGTTTGCAAACGAGATCGTGGCTGCGTTTTTCTCTTGCTGTATACTCCCGCTTGATCCCATGAACGTGAGAATCGGTTTGCAGATCAGTTGGCGCGTTTCCGTTCCGGAGAGCGCGATAGACGTGGATACGGAAAAAATGCTGTGTACTATCCGCCTCAACGACGTCACGACCGCGCGTGTGCGGATCGTCGACGAAAGAGGGCTAAAAAGCATTTTTGCCGGACCTTACGGAGGACCGCACCGCGAAGCCGAACCGATCCCGACGCCGGAAAGCGAGCTTGCCGCCATGAGGGACCGCCCCGCGGATAAGGCGGCCCTCGATGAAGCGAGAAGCAGAATGAAAAAGGCGGCCCGTCGCGTCGGCGGCGCGTTTCTTGACCGCCTGAACGGCAGATACTTCTACGCGAGAGTCCGCACGAAAGAAGGCGAAGTCAAAGAGCTTTCGCCGGAGCTGATAGAGAAATATCTCGAGCGCGAATACGTCTACGTCGACAAAAAAGACGTCGAAGTCGATATGATCCATCATCTTGTAAAGATCGGTAAATGGGTAAACGTCAGCGTCACGGAGCTTACCGGCGACGAAAAAGTCCTCTGTGAGGTACCGAAGAGGGGAAAAAAACAGATCCCGCCGGACACGCGGACGGCTGAACGGGCGCGACCTTTATGAAGACCTTTTACAAAACCTTTCTCGATCTTTATTTTGGCGGGGATAAGAAAATCGAAAAGAGGCAGAATCCGGCGCTCACAGAACGCTGTTTTATCAGGATCGCCGGGGACGCGGCGCGTCGTTCAAAAGAAGAGGACGAAAAACTTATTTGCGCGATAAGCGAAGCCCTGAGCCGCTTCGAGCTCGATATCATCGACGAAGCGCCGCAAAAGCCCGAAAAAAGAAAAAGGCAATACGTGATCGCGGCGGTCGAGAACGCCGACGGCACGGTATCTGCCGCGCTTTATGAAAAAAAGGCTTTTCTTTCGGGAAAGCGCGAAACGCGACTCGATTTCCCGTCTCAGGTGTGCAAAAACAAAGGGTCTTCGATATGCTCGATAACTGCTTTGTTTCGGACGATCCCCTGACCGCCTCGCGCATAAACGACGTCGCCTCCGACGTCTTCTGCCGCGCGCTTTTGCGGATATACCAAAGAAAGAGGCAATAAATGAGGATTATTTCAGGTTTGAGATCCATTGGCAAAAACAGAGCTTTTCCGAAAACAAAGCGTCTGAAGATCAAAAGAGATCTTCGCGGAGAATACGATCCGAGGGTTTTTAATCCGAGGTATATCCTGCAGCGCGCAAAATACGGCTTCTGCGAGGCGGACGCCCTGTTTATTTCGCGCTGGTTTTGCCGTGTAGTGCCGGATATGCTCGAATACATGGCGGACGAAAAAAATCTTTTGTCGTACCCGTCGAGGCTTGAATACGAATACTGGGAGCGGCACAAAGACGAGATCGGAGTCGACTTCATCCGCTT
>JAFTEP010000223.1 GCA_017453605.1 Clostridia bacterium | reverse complement strand
GTCATGATCCCGATCGCCAATATACAGACGAAAAACAAGCCCTACGACAAGATCCCCGCGATCTTCCACTTCGAGCCTGCGCTCGGCATGGGCTTCGTTCCGACCGAATACGTCGACATCACCGACTTCATCGACGTCAAGCGCGCTATGTGCGCCGAGCATCAGAGCCAGATCGCCTGGATGCAGGACAACTACAAGGAGGCGATCGGCGACAAGAAGATCGATTTCTTCGATCACGCCGACGTCATGGGCAGATTCAGGGGCATCCAGTGCGGCGTCGAATACGCCGAGGGCTTCCGCGTCGCAAACGACGCCTACAGGGTCAGACCCTGCAGACTGCTTCCGTAAGAAAACATGGAAAAGATAACCACCTGCTTCAAAGACCATCCCGTGCACGGGAAGTGCCTTTACGCGGACAACGGAAAGATCGAGATCGGGATCCCGCTTTCGTTCGGGATAAGGATCGCGCACTTAAGCTTTGTCGGCGAAAAGAACGTCTTTTTCGAACAGCCGCTCGACGCGAAGGTCTTCACGACAGAGGACGGCTGGAGACTCAGAGGAGGTCACAGACTGTGGCTCGCGCCGGAGAGCGAAAAAGACTACCACCCGGACAACGACGCAATTGAATACGGGATCGAGGGCGAAAAGATAATCCTCACCCAAA
Source organism: Clostridia bacterium (assembly GCA_017453605.1). GTDB lineage: Bacteria > Bacillota > Clostridia > Oscillospirales > SIG627 > SIG685. Next base: position 7,679 of record JAFTEP010000223.1, on the reverse strand, counting down.
AGCCCGATCCGAGGCTGAAGGTCAAAAAAAGTATAGAGATCTCGTTCGAGGGCGACGCGATAAGGATCGTCCACAGGATCCTGAACGTTTCGGACGAGCCGATCGGCTGCTCACTGTGGGCGCTCAGCGTCATGGCTCCGGGAGGCGTCGAGACTATACCTCTGCCTCAGAGAGAGGGATCTTTCTCCCCTCTCTGGCACCTCACGTCCTGGGACTATACGAACCTCGGCGACGACAGGCTGAAATTCGAAAAAGAAAAGATCACCATCACCCACAAGGTCAGGGACACGAACCTCAAGCTCGGGATCTCTCATCCCGCGGGAGAAGTGACCTACGTCAACGGGGGCGTGGTCTTCACGGACTCCTTCGAGATCGATCCGTCCAAGCCCTACACCGACACGGGAGCCTCGTTCGAGACCTTCTTCTCGGCGCAGATGGCTGAGATCGAGAGCCTTTCGCCGTTCTCGACCGTGCCGCCATCGGGAACGAAGGAGCACACGGAAGTCTTGAGGCTGAAAAGACAATAAGCTGAAAGGAAAAAGAAAAATGAAAATAAAGATCGCCGCCGTAGGTCTCGCGCATCCGTTCGAAGTAGGCTACGACCAGGCGCCGGCTCTGCTCGAAAAGACAGTCGCCGCGCTTAAAAGAAACGGCGTGGAGTGCTTCGACGCGGGCGTCGTTATGCACGATCTCGAAACGGTAGAACTCGCCGCCGAAAGGCTGAAAAACTGCGACGCCGGGGTGCTGATGATCTGCATCGCGACCTGGAGCGAGGATCACCATCTTCTCGATCTGCTCTCGCTCGTAGATAAGCCCGTGATTTTGAGAGCCTATCCCGCAAGGGACACCGGATCGCTCTGCTGCGCACATCAGATCGGCGCGGTGTTCACTGACATCGGCAAGAGCTACGAATTCATATACGGCGAGCCGGACGACGACGCCTGCGCCGAAAAGGCGAAGAAGATCGCGATCCCCTACGCCCTCGCCGACTGCATGGGCAAGGTCAGGATGGGCGCGATCGGCGGCAGAGTCAAAGGAATGACCGAGATCGCGTACGACGAGTTTTCGATAAAACAGAAGCTCGGCGCGAGGATAGTCAACATCGACGAAAAAGAGCTGACCGGGAAAGTTGAAGCTATGAGCGACGCGGTCGCCGAAAAGCTCCTCGAGGAGAAAAAAGAAATGCTCTCCTGCTGCAAGGTTCTTTCGAATCACGAGAGCATGATCGAGTCGATGAAGTTCTACGGAGCTATGAAGGCTCTTGTCGACGAATACGCTCTCGCCGCTCTGTCGGTCAAATGCTACACTACCTATATGGGAAAGGTCTGCCTCGGATACGCGATACTCGCCGAGGAAGGGATCGTCGCGTCCTGCGAGGGCGACGTCACGAACGCTCTGACGATGAAGATGCTCTACGAGCTGAGCTCAAAGCCCGTCAACAACACGGATCTGTTGTACCTCGACGAAGAAAAGAACACGATCCTTTTCGCGCACTGCGGCTCTTCGGGCTTTTCGATCGCCGGGGGCGAGATAGAGCTCGCGCCCGTGCGTCTTGCCGAGAGCGGAGTCTGCGCAAGATTCGTGATGGCGCCGGGAAAGGTCACCGCGGTCAACATCTGCGGTCACGGCGAGAAGTTCAGGCTTTCGGTTATGACAGGCGAAGCACTTCCCTGCTCCATGGAATTCCCGGGAAATCCGACGGTGATAAAATTCGACAAAAGCGTCGAAGAGATCAACGAGGAGATCATGAAAAACGGGATCGGGCATCACTGGATGGTCGCGTACGGCGATTTCAGGAGCGAGATAAGAAGGTTCTGCGCTCTCAAAAAGATCAAGTACTTTGAGATTTGCTGAAAAAGGAGCGTGAAGCAAGATGAAAAGATCACAGATAAACGCGGTAATGAAGGACGCGCTGAAGCTCTTTAAAGAATACCGCATAAGCCTTCCTCCCTTCGTGCTCTGGTCGCCCGAGGAATGGAAGACCAAGGGAAAAGAGTGCGACGAGATCAGGGACAATATGCTCGGCTGGGACATCACGGACTTCGGATCCGGCGATTTTGAGAAGACGGGACTGTTTCTCATCACTTTGAGAAACGGCAATCAGAAGCAGAGCAAAAAATATCCCAAGCCCTACGCCGAGAAGCTGATGATCGTGAGAGAAAATCAGGTCACTCCGATGCACTTCCACTGGTACAAGAGCGAGGACATCATAAACCACGGCGGCGGAAACCTTATTATAAAACTCTATCAGTCCGACGAGAACGAGGGGCTTTCGGATAAGGATATCGAGATCGTCATGGACGGCGTGAAAAAGACTTTCCCCGCCGGAACTGTCGTAAAACTCACTCCCGGAGAAAGCATCACGTTCACGAAGGGAATCTATCACCGCTTCTGGGGAGAGCCCGGCAAGGGAACGGTCATCGTGAGAGAGGTTTCTATGTGCAACGACGACAACACCGACAACCGCTTTTTCGATAAGATCGGGCGCTTCCCCGAGATCGAGGAGGACGAGAAGCCTCTGTACCTTCTGTGCAACGAATACGGCAAGTTTTAAGGAGGAATAAAAATGAAAAAAGGGATCTGCGTCGCCGGAAATCTGATCTTGGATATCACCTACCCTATCGACGGCTGGCCCAACGAGGGCGAGCTGACGACGATCACCGACGGCATAACGCGCTCCGTGGGCGGAGCGGTCTGCAACGACATCGTCGATCTTGCTAAAATGGACCCGCAAATTCCTCTGACGGCGCTCGGCGTGATCGGGAACGACGAGGAGGGCGAATTCATCCTCGAACAGCTCGGTGCGCATAAGAACATCGACCTTTCCAAACTGAAGCGCGCGGGCAGGACCTCCTTCACGGCGGTCATGTGCAACAACCGCTCGAAGGCGAGAAGCTTCTTCCAGTACAGAGGAGCGAACGCCCTGTTCGACGAGAGCTTCATTGACTGGGACAAGCTCGACTGCTCGATCATCCACGTCGGCTACATTCTTCTTCTCGACGCGCTCGATAAAGAGGACGGTGAATTCGGCACGAAAATGGCGCGCCTTCTCGCTCATGCGAAAGAAAATGGCCTCAAGACCTCGATCGACGTCGTGACCGAGACCGGGAACCGCTTCAAGAAGCTCGTTCCTCCGGCTCTGAAATACACGGACTACTGCGTTATAAACGAGCTCGAAGCCCAGCAGGTCACGGGGATCACGCTCCGCGACGAAAACAAGACGCTTTATCCTCAGAAAATGAAGAGCGCGCTCGAAGCTCTTAAAGCCCTCGGCGTTTCGACCTGGGCTGTCATCCACTGTCCCGAAGGCGCGTACTGCCTCGACGAAAACAACGTCTATTTTGACACGCCGAGCGTGCCGATGCCAAAATCAGACATCAAGGGCACCGTCGGCGCCGGAGACGCGTTCTGCTCGGGCATCCTCTACGGCGCGTGGAAGGGCTGGGATCTGAAGCAGAGCCTCAGGATCGCCAACTGCGCCGCGGTCGCCGCGCTCTCGGAAAAGGGCGCGACCGAAGGACTGAGGACGATCGACGAGCTTTTGAAATTCGAGGAGATCTATCCTTATTGAGTCCCGGAAGGACCCGGATATTCTAACAGAAAAGGATGATTTGAATGAAAAAACAGGCAGTTATGTACGGCGGCGGTAACATCGGCAGAGGCTTCATCGGAACGCTCTTTTGCGCCTCGGGATACGAGACCGCATTCATCGACGTCGCTCAGCCGGTCCTCGATGCGCTGAACAGGGATCATTCATACCCGGTGAGGATCGTCAGAAGCGACGGACACACGGATATAAAGGTCACGGACGTGCGCGGAGTGAACGGGAACGACAAGGATCTGAGCGCCGAAGTCATCGCGAACGCCGACATCATGGCGACCGCGGTCGGCGTGAAGATCCTGAAATTCATCGTGCCGAACATCGTCGCCGGGATAAAACTCAGGATGAAAAACGGCAAGGGACCTTTGAACATCATAATCTGCGAGAACCTCATGGACGCAAACAAAGTCCTCGAGGGGATGCTCAAGGAACAGCTCGCCCAGGACGAGATAAAGTGGTTCGATGAAAACGTCGGGCTCGTGGAAGCCTCCATCGGGCGGATGGTCCCCGTACAGACCGACGAAATGAAGGACGGGGATCCGATGAGGGTCTGCGTCGAAAGCTACGGCTTCCTGCCGGTCGACAAGGCGGCTTTCAAGGGCGGGATCCCCGAGATCAAGGGGATGATCCCGTTCGAGCCGTTCGATTTCTATATCAAGAGAAAGCTCTACGTCCACAATATGGGTCACGCGACCTGCGCTTATCTCGGAGACCTTCTGGGGATCGAATACATCTGGCAGTCGATCGACGTCAGCGACGTTTACGCGATAGTCAGAGAGGCGATGCAGGAAAGCGCGCTCGCGCTCTCGAAAAAGTACGGCGTCGAGCTCGAAAAGATCATGCTACACATCTCGGATCTTCTGTTCAGATTCACCAACAGGGCGCTGATGGACACGACAAAGCGCGTCGGAGGCGATCCCGCGAGAAAACTCTCCCCCGCCGACAGACTCATCGGATCTTCAACTCTCGATCTCGAGCAGGGCGTTTATCCCGCCTTCACCGCCGTCGGAGCCGCCGCGGGTCTGAAAAGGCTTATAGATGAGACGGAGGGAGCCGTCCAGACAGAAGATTGCGCCGCTAAGACGCTTACGGAAGTCTCCGGACTCAATAAAGAGAGCGAACTTTCAAAACTGATCCTCGGCTACTACAGGATGATAAACTCCGGCGCTTCAGTCGCCGATCTGAAACGCCGCGCCGCGATCATCGCCGCCGAACACAGGGACAGCATAGTTTGACTTACACTTTTTCATAACAGATCCGGCACAAACGCCGAGTGTTCTTAAGGACACTCGGCGAACGATGTGTTCCGCTGACAGCGGAACGTGATGTACGGCTGCGCCGAATGATGCGCCCTTCGGGCATGATGTGCGCCTTCGGTGCGTGAGCGGAACACATCACATCATTTTGCGGCAAAGCCGCAAAACATCATTGTTCGCAAAGCGAACTGCATCACTTGCCCGCAGGGCAAACATCACTTTTCCCGGACGTTTGGCACACAAACGTCCTGCTTGCACCGATATGCGACAAAAAACCGACTGAAGTCAGGAATGATCCTTGCCTCAGCCGGTTTTTTATAAACTGTCCTTTAGGACACCTCGCGAAAGCCTTTCGGCGTTTGTGCCGGATGATCTTACGTTCAAATAAGTCAGGGCTCCGCGGGGTCGTCGGCCGGTTCGCCGGACGGGACTTTTTTTAAAACCGTGACAAGAGACGCGGCGATAAGCGCGGCAACTGCTGCAAGTGAGGCAATATAGAACACTGGAGTCAGTCGCGTACGGGTCGTCTCAGGCTCGGGAACGAGAGCGGCGGGGAAGGCGGCGTGAGACGCGGGGAACGTCTGAACAAAGCTGTCGCCGCATCTGACGCAGAGAAAAGAATAGACTATCTCATCGCGGTCGGCGTCATAAGTGTCCGAGACGGTGTATTCGTGACCGAGCGCGGGAAACTCTTTTAGAGTCCTCGTGTCGCCGCAGTTTGAACAGCGGATGAACTCGATCCCGGGAGTGACGCAGTCAGGCTCGATGATGCTCGGGTCGCCGAAGACGTGACCGACGGGATCCAGTGTCTTTCTCTCGCTGTATCCGCAGACGGAGCAGACGAATTCTTCGTGACCGGGCTCCTCGCAGCCCGGTTCGACGCGTTCTTTCAGGCGCATATCGTGGCCGGGAGTGACGGATCGGTCGATCCTCTCAAAACCGCACCTTGAACATTCGTAGCGCTTCTCTCCGCCCTGGGTGCAGACTGACGGAGTCGACGAAACGAGAACGTAGTCGTGCCCGAGAGCAGGGATCGTTTTAGTCTGCCTTTTGCCGCAAACGGAACACTCGAGAATCTCCTCGCCGTCGTTCGTGCAGTCAGGGTCGGTGTGAGAGATCTTCTCGAAGCTGTGGCCCTCGGCGGAGGTGACGTCGGAACGGAGCTTGTGACAGCGCGTACATTCGTAAATTGTCACGCCGTCCTGAGTATGAGTGAGCTCCCTTGTATATTTTACCTGCCAGTCGTGGCCGTATGCGGGAACGGCGACAGTTTTCGTATGGGCTGTATAGCCTTCGACGCCCTTTTCGATGAAGCTCTGCATATACCTGCAGACGTACTGAGTGAAGCCGGTATGTTCGCAGTCGGCCTTCTGAAGGTTTTCAACGATCCAGAAATGCGCGTCGGGGTCGGGCGCTGACGCGACGCTCTGAACGTCGACGCGGTGACAGCAGTGTTTGCAGTGACGTGATTTTTTGCCCGCGGAAAAGCAGGAGACCCGCTGATCGACCCTGAAAGAGTTTTCGTATTCGTGTGTGTGGGAGGTGAAGTATTCAACGATCGCCTCGGCGTCCGCCTCCCCCATCGTCCTCATCATATCGGGGCTGTCGATCACTTCGAGATCGCTTTCGTTTGAAAGATAGCCGTGCTCGATGATGATGCCGGGAAAGCCGAACTTTGCCGCCCAGGTCGGGATCCCGTAGTAATCCGAAACGATCCCGCTGGTGCTGTCGCCGAGGACGTCCCAGTTATAGACGGGGTTCCAGTAGTAGAGATCGCCTCCGTCGTCGGAGCGTCGGTAAAGATCGTGGATCGGAAGCCCTGAAGCCTCGGAGAGCTTTTCGGCGACGAGCTCGCAGAGCGGCTGAGGATTGAATTCGTCGAGTACGGAGGAATAGACTTCTATTCCGGAATAATCGCTTCCGCGGATGCTGTTGAAGTGCATACTGATGATGATATCGGCGTTCGCTTCGGCGGCGATAAGACCGCGTTCGGCGACAGTGAGAAAATAGTCGCCGGTGCGCGTCATAACGACTTCAAAGCGGCTGTCCTCCCTGAGCTTCTGCGCGCAGTAGGTAGCCACCTGTAGATTATACCACGATTCGTGCATAGTGCCCGACGCGCCCTCGTCGTGCCCGCCGTGTCCTGCGTCGATCACGACGACGTAGCGCTCGTTCTCGCCGAAAACCTGAACGGAAGCGCCGACAAAAAGCGAAGAAAGCAGTATGAACGAAAAAACCGCCGAAAAGAACTTGCGAAGCATAACAAACCACCGAAGATAAAACTAAGTTATTATACACCGTTTCTACAAAAAAGTCAAATAATAAAGTCTAAAAAAACGTGTGGTATCCCGCTCTTGCCCTCAATAACGATAATTCTTATATTAAAATTGTGCCCGATCCGGCATTTCTGCCGGATCGGGCCAGACAGGTTTTTGACTAAAAAAGTCAGCTTTCGTGGGGTATAATCCGGGGATTCCCAAAAAATCACAGATCTATTAGGTGATTATTCCGGGGTTTCCGCGAAGTCTTTCAGACTTCGCGGGGAAAAATCAGAACTCCCACTGAGCAGCGCTGATCTCGTTGTCGAGGCCCGCGTCGGTGACTTCAGGTGCCGAGGTTTCGGGGACGGTGGTCACGGGGACGGTCTCGGTCGGAGCCGCGGCGGAGGTCTCGGCCTCGTTGCTGGCCGTGAGAACGTCGGTCAGGTCGAGATTGGTGATCTCGATCTCGGGTAAATAGAACTTTTTCATTTTATCGAACTCCTTATCAAGCGTGGTGGCTGGGAAGATCGGGCAGCTTGACGTGTCCGCCGTCGGTGCCTT
>JAFTEP010000222.1 GCA_017453605.1 Clostridia bacterium | reverse complement strand
TACGGACCGAGCGGAATCGCCGTCATCGTCGTCGCCACCACCGACAACCGCAACCGCACCAGCAGCGATCTGAGGCACTACTTCGACAAGTTCGGCGGCAATCTCGGCACGACCGGCTGCGTCTCCTTCATGTTCACCGACAAGGGCGTCATCATCATCGACCCCGAGGACGTCGACGAGGACAAGCTCATGGAGGACGCTCTCGAGGCGGGCGCCGACGACATGAAGTTCGAGGACGACGTCTACGTCGTCACCACGGAAACGAACGCTGTCTACGACGTCAAGGACGCTCTCGAAACCGCCGGCTACAAGATCGTCTCCGCGCAGGAGGACAAGATCCCCGCAAGCTACGTCACTCTCACAAACGAGGACGACGTCGTCAAGATGAACAAGCTTCTCGATATGCTCGACGAGAACGACGACGTCCAGGACGTCTACCACAACTGGGAAAACAACGAGTGAAAACTCCCGAAGAAAAGTACGCCGACTCCTCTTTTGTCGAGGGCGCTCTTTCCGTTCTCACCGTCCTCAAAGGCTCTTCGCGTGAAGTTTATGAAGTCGTCGTTTCCGATTCCTGCGACCGCGAGAACAAGAACGCCGCGCAGGTCCTGTCTCTCTGCGCCGAAAAAGGGATCGCAGTCACCGAAAAGAGCGCGGAGGATTTCTCGCGCGAATTTTCCGGCGCGAACAACGGCGGTATCGCCGCGAGGGTGGGGGAAAGAAAGTTAGTTTCGCTTTCTGAACTTCTCTCCAAAAAAGACGGCTTTTTCTTCATGCTCTGCGGACTGGAGGATCCCTATAACTTCGGCGACTGCGTCAGGAGTTTATACGCTTTCGGCGCCGACGGCATGATCCTCAGTCCCCGAAGCTGGATGAGTGCCGCTTCCGTCACCGTCCGCGCTTCCGCGGGCGCGACAGAGCTTATCGACTGCGCCGTCTGCGACGACGAGAACGAACTTTTCCGTCTCTGCCGCGAAAACGGGATCAAGATAGTCTGCGCCGACGAGAAGGACGCCGAACCACTCCACCGCACAAAGCTTTCCCGCCCGATGCTTCTTGTTATCGGCGGCGAGAGGCGCGGGATCTCCCACGCACTTTTGGAAAACGCCGACAAGAAGATCCGCATCGGTTACGGACGCAACTTCAACCGTTCTCTTTCCGCTTCCGCTGCGGCTTCGGTCTTCGGCTTCGAGTTCAACCGCCAGGAGAGGGCGAACAAGTTCCGCTCATCTCACTCTTCGGACACATCAAAAAATCATCCCCGGAGGAACAAATAGTGCTCAGCTCGCTCATCTATGCAATTCAGAGCGGAGGAGACGTCAGGGAAGCGATAATAGACGTTCTTTGTTGTCTGCCTGTCATCCTCTTTTCTCTGAGCTTCCACGAATACGCTCACGCCTGGACCGCCAACAAGCTCGGCGACGATACGGCGCGCCTTTCCGGCAGGATGACTCTCAATCCTTTATCCCACATCCATCCGATCGGCTTTCTTATGATGATGACCGTCGGCTTCGGTTACGCCAAGCCGGTCCCGGTCAATCCTCTCAGATTCAAGAACTCGCGCAAGGGAATGGCGGTCGTTTCCGTCGCCGGACCTCTCTCGAATCTGATCCTCGCGTTCATCTTTTCGTTTTTATATTACGCTTTCGTTTGCATCGCTTCCAATTCCGTCTCGTTCGATACTTCGGATTTTGTTCTGAGGCTTCTGGGTCTGATCGCCAACGTGCTGTTTTATTTTGTCGTTCTCAACGTCAACCTCGCGATCTTCAATCTTATCCCGATCCCGCCGCTGGACGGCTCGAAGATCCTTTATTGCTTCGTTCCCCTCGAGACCCAGATGAAACTGCGTCGCTACGAGCGCTATTTCATGATCGGTCTGTTTGTTCTGATCTGGATCGGCCTGCTCGACGGACCTCTTTCCTTTGTCTCCGGGGTCATCACGAACGCCTTTCTGTGGGTCGCTGAAAAAGTGCTGTTCTTCCTATGAGTGCCATGAATGAACTTATCCCGGACGCTCCCGCGCCGTCTTTGGCTCTGAGCTTCCGGCTCGACGCCTTCGACGGACCGCTCGATCTTCTCCTGACGCTCATCACAAAGCAGAAGATAGACATATACGATATCCCGATCTCGCTGATCCTCGAACAGTATTTAGATCACATCCAGATGATGAACGAGAACAACGTGGAGGTAGCGAGCGAGTTCATCGTTATGGCGGCGGAGCTTCTTTACATCAAATCAAAGATGCTTCTCCCCAAGGAGGAGACTGACGGAGAGGATCCGAGAAAAGAGCTCGTCGAAGCTCTGATCGCATATTCCTTCATCCGCGACGCCGCACTCAGGCTGAGTGATCTCGAGCGAAGGTTCTATATGCGCTATTATCCGACGCCGAAGCCTCTTCAGGTCAGGTACGAGGTCCCGTTCTACGACAAGTCCGTTCTCTCCGAGGCAATGCACGCCATGCACGCCGACGTCAAGGAAGAGAAGGAAAAGAGAAAGATCGATTCCGTCGCGGGAGTTTTCGTCGCGAAAACCGTCTCCGTCGAATCGAAGATCATCTACATCCTCAAAAGGATGGTCCGCGCGATCCCGCTCGGGAACAGCGTGTCGTTTTCGGCTTTGTTCGAAGGCGAGAAAAACCGCACGAAGCCGGATCTGGTCGCCACGTTTCTTGCGCTTCTGGAGCTTGTCAGCACCGGGAGGATATCTTATTCAAGGTCGGGTTCGGACTACGTCATAAGTCTCAACCGCGACAATAAAAAGCCTCAGCCGGACCATGATGCCGGCACGGACGGCGAGCAGAACGGAGGGATCTGGTTTTGAAATGGACCAACACCGATTATGAATTCGACTTTCTGACAAACGCCGTCGAAGCCGTCCTGTTTGCCGGAGGAGAGCCCGTAGAGCTGACAAAGCTCTCGGAACTGTTCGGCGTCAGGGACGAGGAGATCGCGCTTTGCGTCGACGCTCTCGAAAAGAAGATCGACGCTTCGTCTTCCTCGTTTCAGCTCGTCCGTCTCGACGGCTCGCTCCAGCTCTGCACCCGCAGGGAGTACGGCGAATACGTCAGCAAGTTTTTGGAGATAAAGCGCACCGCTCCGATGTCTAAGGCCGCGCTCGAGGCTCTTGCCGTCGTCGCCTACAGACAGCCGGTCACGAAAGGCTATATTGAAAAGGTGAGGGGAGTCGACTGCACCGGCATCATCAACACTCTCATCTCGCGCTCTCTAATTGAAGAATGCGGCAGGCTCGACGCCCCCGGAAAGCCCATACTTTACCGCACGACCCCGGATTTTCTTCGCTGTTTCGGTCTCAGTTCCGTCAGGGATCTCGATCCTGAGGACGACGAGCCCGTCCAGCTCGACATCTCTTCTCTCGCTCAGGAAAACTCCGAAGAGTCGGATAAGTGATTTTTTTATAGGTGGATCTAAAATGAATCGCGTTTTCAAGGTCGCGCTTTCCGGCTTCGGTACAGCCGGCAGGCTTTTCCACGCACCGTTCATAACGTCTACTCCGGGCTTTGAACTGAAAGCCGTTTACGAGCGCACTCACTCTCGCGCCGCCGAGCTTTATCCCGGCGTAAAGACCGTCAGAAGCTTTGAGGAGCTTCTTGATTCGGGCTGCGATCTCGCCGTGATCTGCACTCCGAACTTTCTCCACTTCGAGCAGGCGAAGGCGGCTCTTGAAAAGGGCTTGAACGTTCTCGTGGACAAGCCATTCTGCGAAACTCCCGATCAGGCGCGCGAGCTTATCGAGCTTGCCGCGTCAAAAAAACTCGTCCTCACGGTCTATCAGAACCGCCGCTTCGACAGCGAGATCGTCACTCTCAAAGAGATACTTTCAAAAGGACTTATCGGCAGACCGGTCGATCTATTTCTCGGGATCGACCGCTTCCCGAAGGGCGCCTCGCCGAAGCACTGGAAGTTTTCGTCTTTTGCCTCCGCCGGCATCCTCTGGGATCTCGGAGTGCATCAGATCGATCAGGCTTATCATCTTTTCGGGAAGCCCGAAAGAGTCTTCTGCGATCTTAGAACTCTCCGCGATTTCAGCGCGGCTCCCGACAGGATGGACGCCTCGCTTTTCTATCCGGACGGACTGAGGGTCACCGTCCGCTCCTCTCTTGCCGCTCCCAAGCCCGGGTATTCCCTCGTCTGTCACGGCACGGAGGGCAGTTACTATAAGAAAGGCTGCGATATCCAGGAAGCCCAGCTCAACGCCGGTCTGAGGCCTTCCGATCCCGCCTGGAGGAACGAAACTCCCGACGAGTTCGGGATCCTTAAACCCTCCGACGCCCACGAGACTCCCTATCCGACCGTAAACGGGGACTACGGCGCTTTCTACAGAGCGCTCTATAAGGCTCTTTGCGGCGAGGCTCCGCCTCCCGTCGATCCCTCCGAAGCCCTTGAGGTTTTGAAGATCCTTCTCGCCTGCAAGAAGTGCAGCGACGAAAAAAGGGCGGTGGAGCTTTGACGGCTCTGTACGTTATAGGCGGCGTCGTCTGTTTCTTTGCCGTTTTTCTTCTTTCCCGCGTCCATCTGAGATTCGTTTACGAAGAAAAGCCGAAGCTGAAGCTCAGGTTCTGGTTTATAACTCTCGATCTGAAAAAACTCCTTGACCGTCCGAAGAAAGAAAAAAAGAAAAAAGCCGAAAAGAAGAAAAAGCCGGCGCCCGTTCAGGAAAACGCGCCAGAGGAAAAGAAAAAGCGTTCTTTTTCGGAAACTCTCGATTCCATAAGGTTCATCACGCGGCTTTTAAAAAAGCTCCTAAAAGATCTCTTTTCGCGCCTCAGGATCCGCGTCAGTGCGCTTCGAATGAGTGTCGGCGCCTCGGAGCCTCACGTCACCGCTCTTCTTTACGGCGCCGCACAGCCCGCGGTATTTCAGCTCTGCGAGCTCGCGTCTCACTTTCTCGACTGCCGGATAGATTATAAAAAAGTCGGCGTATATCCGTATTTTCCCGGCGCATATTTTGACGCAGAATGTGACGCCGACGTTTCTCTGAGGATCATCGACGCGCTCATTCTCGGATTAAAGGCGCTCAAAGTTTTAATAACTGTCAAAACCAAAAAAGGAGAAAATAAAGATGAACGAAATACCGTTGAAGCAGGTGATTGACGCCTCGGTCGAAAACCTCAAAAAAGCGATGAGCGTCGACACGGTCATCGGCACTCCGATAACTCTGCCCGATTCCACCGTCGTTATCCCGGTCTCCAGAGTTTCCGTCGGCTTCACCTCTGGCGGGATCGACTTCGACTCGAAGAACAATCCCAAAAGGGACGATCCTCATTTCGGCGGCGGCAACGGCGCGGGAATGGCGGTCAATCCCGTCGGCTTTCTCATCTGTGCGGGCTCGGACGTCAGGTTTTTGCCCGTCTCGGCTCCGTCTCAGCCCGGCTCCGACAACATCGTCGGCTCCGTGACCGAACTGCTTGAAAAGTCCCCGTCCATCATCGAAAAGCTCAAAGGCGTCTTCTCAAAGAAAAAGGAAGAAGAGCCCGAAGAAGAGTAAAAACCGCTTGGCATTTTTCATTTTCTTTTTTCATAGTCTTTAATAAAAACTATAAAAAGGAAAATGATCCGATGTCCCGAATCTTAAAAAAGACCGCCGCTGTCTTTCTTGCGCTCATCGCCGCAATTGCCGCCTCGGCTCCCGCGGTGTGCGCCGCTCCGTCAGTATCTGCTCAGGCATACTGCCTTATGGACGCGCTCGACGGATCGGTCATCCTCGAAAGATCCTCTCACGAGCGTCTTCCGATGGCGAGCACCACAAAGATAATGACCGCGCTCTGCGTCATAAGATCCTGCGACCCCGACGGTATCGTCACCGTAGACAAGCGCGCCGCCGGGACCGAGGGCTCGTCGGTATATCTTGCTGCGCTTGAGAAAATCAGCGTAAGGGAGCTTCTTTTCGCGCTTCTTCTTGAGAGCGCAAACGACGCCGCGGTCGCCCTTGCGATCCACGTCGGCGGCTCGGAGGAAGAATTTGCCGCTCTTATGAATTCGACCGCGCTCTCGCTCGGACTTGAAGACACGCATTTTGTCAACGCGAGCGGTCTTCCCGCGGACGGACATTATTCGAGCGCATACGATCTTGCGCTCATCATGCGCGAATGTCTGAAAGAGCCGCTTTTTTGTTCGATCTCGTCGTCAAAAACTCACAGATCGCCGCTTTCGGGATCCAAATACAGATATTTTTCCAATCACAACCGGCTTTTGTGGCGATACGGATTCTGCACCGCCGGAAAGACGGGATACACCCGCGAGGCGGGAAGATGCCTTGTAAGCTCCGCCGAAAAAGACGGAGTGAAGCTGATATGCTCGACGATCTGCGATCCCGACGACTGGAACGATCACGTCTCGCTCTTCGAACACGGATTCTCTTTGTACGATCCCGTCGAACTTTGCGCGGCCGGCGAACTTAAAAGAAACGTCAGCGTCGTCGGATCCGAGGAAAACTTCGTTTCCGTCGTCAACCGTGAGGGCCTGACGCTTTTTCTCAGAGAAGATAAAAACGTTGACGTCGTTTTCGAACTCCCGTTTTTTCTATACGCTCCCGTCAGAGCGTATTCTTCATCGGACCCTAACGTTCCTCTTCCCGTCGGCAGAGCCGTATTTTGGATAAACGGCGAGAAGATCGGCTCGGTAGAGCTGTATCCCGAGCGCGACGTCGGGTTTTTCGAGCCACCGACGCTTTTTCAAAAGATACTGAACTTTTTGGGGATCAAAAAGCTTTGATATTGTAAATAAGGACTCATAAAAATGGAAAGCATAAAACTGCAGAAATTCGTTTCCGAATGCGGTCTGATGTCCCGCCGCAAGGCCGAAGAGGAGATCGCTGCGGGCCATTTCGAGGTCGACGGAGTAAAGGCTCAGCCCGGAATGAGGATCGCCCCCGCTGAAGCGACCGTTACCTACAAGGGGAAACTGATCGAGAAGGTCGAAAGAAAGCTGTATTTCAAGTTTTTCAAGCCGAGAGGCTGCGTTTCGACGATGAGCGACGAGAAGGGGAGAAAGGGCATCGGTGACATCGTCGCCGAGCTTCCCGAGCGCGTCTATCCCATCGGCAGGCTCGACCTCGATTCCGAAGGGCTCGTCATCCTCACGAACGACGGCGAACTCGCCAACAAGCTGATGCACCCATCGGGCGAATGCGAGAAGGTCTACGTCGTACGTCTCAAGGAGGAACCCGATCAGGATCAGCTAAAGGCGCTCAATTCCTCTATGGAGATCGACGGCTATAAGATCCGCCCCTGCAAGGTCGGTCATTTCGCGGGATACGACAAGCTGACCTACAGATTCGCGCTCAGAGAGGGAAGGAACAGACAGATAAGAAAGATGTGCGAAAAGGTCGGTTTAGGTGTTGCGAGGCTCACGCGCATAAGCGAGGGAGAGGTCACCCTCGGCAATATGAAATCGGGCGAGATCAGAAAGCTCGACAAAAAAGAACTTGACTATCTCAAAAGTTTGTAATATAATATTAAGCGTATGATCCTATAAAAGATCCTATACGGGGGCGTAAAGGCTTCGACGGGGTTTTCGAAACAGGACAAGCGGGCAGAGTCGCAGAACTCTTAAAAACTGCAATTAAACAATAAACGCTAACGAAAAATTAGCAGTCGCTGCCTGACATAGGCGGCCATCCTCCCGGGAAGGACTGCGGTCCCGGAAAGGGTGTCACTTCAGCAGTGAACGCATCCGGTCAAAGCTTTGAGATCTGATGTGTATCTATGAAGCTACCGAGCGGACAGGCCGTTGACGGTCGGTCCGTGAGGGAACTTAAACCGTCAACTGCGCCCGGAGAAAGTTCTGCGGACAGGATTTCGGACACGGGTTCGACTCCCGTCGCCTCCACCATTGGAGGAGTAAACGAACACACGCGCCTGTATATCACCAGCACGATGTTCGTCATGCTCCTGCCGCTTGCCGTGCGGTCATAACGGCAAAAAAAGAACGCCCAGAAGGCCGAAAACGGTCCTCTGGGCGCTTTTCTGTTTGTTGGTGTGCGTTTACTCCGCTTCGCTGTCCGGCTCGCTCTGAGGCGCTTCCTGCGCGTTCTGGGCGGGCTGTTCAATATATGCGGCGATGGCGATGTTGCTCTCCCACTTTGCCTTTGCGGCCGCGAGAGCTTCTTCCACCCACTTCGTCAGGCGCTCGGCCGTGACGAAGGTCTTGACGATGGGCGGGAGCTTCGGGTATATCTGGTTCATGACCTCCGCGAGCTTCAGGACGCCGGTGCCGCCGCCGTATTCTTTCTCGGCTTCGGTGACGAGACTGAAAAGCATCTTCATGACGACCGACTTGTTGCCCTTGAAGATAGCAAAGACGACGCCGGCGATGGCTGCCACGATCAGAAGAATGAAGTCCCAGTTCTGGACGATAAAGTTGACCACGTTCATGATGTGTGTCCTCCGTTTTTCTTTTTTCACACGGCGGGAAGGGGCACGTGTCGCAGTGCTCGCCCGGTTCGCACCCTTTTCCGTCGTAGTTGGCGACTGATATGATCCAGACGCCGACTGCTGCCGCTCCGGCGATGAGCAGCAGCAGGTTCAGGATCGCCTCCAGCTTCATGCCTTGCTGAAGGTGTTGGCGTCTACCCAGCCCCAGACCGTCGCGCCGGATCCGGAGATCCGGATGAGGTGGTAGGGGTGTTTGCTCTTTCCGAGCTGGTAGATCTGCGTGATTTTGGCACGGCCGCCTTTGCAGCCCTTCGCCGTGGTTGCGTTGGCGCTGGTATAGTGGACGGTCCCATTGTAG
>JAFTEP010000221.1 GCA_017453605.1 Clostridia bacterium | reverse complement strand
TCGTTGCCGCCGTGGTGCAGAGACTGGAAGAAGGTGCAATGGAGCGTTTCCTTGGAATAGTGCTCCATCAGTCTGTTGCAGACGGGATAGTGAGCGTCGCCCATGATGAGCAGCGTCTGACCCGAAGTGATGAACTTGTAGGAGGTCGAGGAATCGTTGAAACCGCCTCTGTATTCGTTCGGGAAGAGCTGATCCTGAGTCTGGAGGACCTGGACCTCAAACTCGCTGAAGTAATACCTCTGTCCGGCGTGGATCTTGAACAGAGGAGTGACTTCTCCCGACGCAGTGCGGAAATTCGGCAGCGCGGCGTTGAGGTTTGCCATCTGGGTGGTTATGCCCGCGTAGTCGGACTCAGTTCTGACGCCGTTCTCGTTGGGCCAGGTGTAATAGAAGCCCTCGACGCGGATCTTGCTCACGAGATCGGGGTTGGAGCCGATGCCCATGGCGCAGTACATGTGATCCGGGTGTGCGTGTGTGAAGAACCAGCCGTCGACGACGGGTTTGGTCCCGGCGGGAGCGTGCTCGACAAGGAAGTTGACGGTGTATTCGGAGTTGTGCGGCTGAGCGCCGTCGACGATCACGAAATGCCCGTTGGGGAGCGAGAAGACCATGGACTCACCGAAAGCGAACAACGGAAGCATGTCCAGAACGACACCCTTTCCGGCGATCTTCGTGAAGTTCTGCTGGAGCTGATAGTCGCTGAGCGCTCTCTTCCTTTCGCTGGTGACGAAGGTCTCGCCGGTGTTCTTGTAGTAGGCGACGTTGACGGTCACCGCGTTGTTGTAGAGGGTCGCGGCCCAGCACTGGGAATCGATGCCGTTCTCGCCGTTGTCGGCGTGGAGGATGAATCCGACTTTCATGAGATCGGCGACGTACTGCTTGAACATATCGAGAGTGGTGTCTGTGATCTTATAGGCGTGAGCCTCGAGATCGTAGATATCCTCGCCGACGGTGAATTCTACGCCGAGAGTGCCGCCCATGAAGGCGGTCACGCCGGTCCAGACGCCGTCCATCAGCCAGCCTTCACGCATATTGAAGTCCTTGAACTTCTCGTAGACGGCTTTCAGAACTTCGATCGCGTCGAACTCGGCCTTGGCGTCGGCGTCAGCCGCTTCGTAGGTATCGACGGCGTTGGAAACGAGATTGGCGCAGGCGACGTCGCCGTAAACGGTGATCTCGAGGTCGTCGACGTAATAGGTCACGTAGGGACGGACGTAGAAGTTGATGAAGGCGCTGTCTTCATCGATGGCGGTGATGACCACGGTATATTCGACAAAATCGTCGCCCTCGTCCCAGAGGTTTTCTGCGGGAACGTCTACCGCGTCGAAAGTGACGCCGTCGTATTCGGCTTCAAAACCGAGGACGAGATCGGTCGGATAGTCGACCGCGAGAGCGGGGACGACGACGGAACCGACGGAGACGTCATCCATGGTATAGCCCTCGGGGAAATCGAACCTGAACAGATACCTGAGTCCGTAGTCCTCTTCGACGCGGATCTGATTCTCGACGAACCCGGGAGCGGTGAGGAGCGGATAGACCTTATTGGCGAATCTTCTGAGCTGAGGAAATTCACCGGGAACGGCGGTCCAGACGTTTTCAAAGTCGAGAGAAGTGTTGGAAACCGCGTTGTAACCGGTGAGCTGATCCTCGGAGAGATAATCGGGAGTTCCGGTGACCGAAAGTTCTCCGGCGCTCGTTCCGCAAAGCTGGCCGACCGGGCCGGTCCCGGCAAGAGCGGCGGAATCGGTGACGGTGGCGGAGCCTCCCTGACCGGAGCATCTGCCGAACAGAGAGCCGAAGGCGTCGGGTTTTCCCTGAACGGCGAGAGCCGTGGATACGGTGCCGAGATTGAGGCAGTCGATGACGACGGATCTTCCGTCGTTTCTTCCTATCATAGAGGCGATGTGGCTCATCGCGGAGTCCGTCCAGTTGGTGAAGACCGTGCCGGTGTTGAGGCAGTCCTTGACGGTGACGAGCTTGCCCTCGCCGTTGGCGACGATCGCGGCGGCGTAACGGACGTTGATGACTATCTCGCCGTCGAACCAGCATTCGGTCGCGTAGGTCTCGGAGGCATTGCCGACGGAGGAAACGAATCCGCCGGCGTTATAAGCCTGGCTGACGATCTTCGCGTTAGTATAGCAGCCCTCGACGGTAAGCGTGCGGGCGGAAACGCCGGAGGCGATGAACGCGCTGACCGTGTTGCCGTTGGTGGTCTGGAAATAGCTGTCGATGATGTTAAGGTTCTTTACCGTGCATCCGTCGGCGGTGGAAATGAAGCCGACGGTGTTCTCACCGGAAGCGTACATTCCTTTGATCGAATATCCCTGACCGTCGATTGTACCGGCGAAATTGATAAGGCCGTTCCACAAAACGGTGGGGTTTGCGCCAGCGACACGCATATCGCCGTTGTTAAGCGTTATGTCGGCGCCGAGAAGGATAGTTTTTCCCTCGAAGGTCTCGCCGTCCTGGCTGAGCTTGGAAAGACCGAGAAGCTCGGCGGCGGTGGTGAGAGTGAAAGATTTCTTCGTTTTAATATACCACGAAACGTCCTCGGAATCGGCAAGGACCGTAAAACCGGAAAGGACGAGAGTGACGATCAGAAGAAAGCACAGAATTTTTTTCATATCCGTTCCCCCTTTCAGAACTGCCAGTGGTCCGCGCTGACGTCGTTGTCGCGCTTTGTTGTTGCCGGGGCTGACGTCTCCGGCACTGTCGACGGCGCCGCGGAGGACGGTGGAGTGGGCTCCGTGACGGGAGCCGCGGAAGAAGTCGCGACCGGAACAGTCGGAGCGATCGTGGTCAGGACAGCGGTGCTCGAAGCCGCTTCGGCCTCCGTGGAAAACGACGAAGATTCGGCGGCGCTCGCCGTGAGGATGTCCCCGAACGCGACGAAAACTTTTTCAAGTTCGGGGGCGATGAATTTCTTCATTTTCTCTGTCTCCTTATTAAAATCTTGTCTTAATTATACACTATAAATCTGCTGAAATCAACACAAAACTAACAAAAAACCGTCAAAAGATACGATTTTAGTTATAAAATACCCTGATTTTTTACAAAACTGACAAAAAGCTCCTGATTTTGTCATCCGAGACGGAAATATCTCAACAGATACGGCGATCCGACGTAGGAGATCCCGTTTTCGGCGTCGGTGAAGCTGTAACAGGCGGCGCGCCGGGCGTTCTTCTCGGTGAGATAGCTGAATTCGAGATCCATGCTTATCAAGTCGCCCGATTCGTGGGGTAAAACAAAACCGTATGAAGCAAAGATCTCAAAACCCTTGTCGGTAAGAATTGATCTGCAGCTGCACCTTTCGGGATCGGTGTTGTTCTGAAGCGTGCCGCGGATATTTTTAAGTTCGGGGTACATCTTCATATTGGGGACGAAAGCCGGATCGTTTTCGTGCTCCACCCAGAGCGCAAAGGGATCGTTGACTGCCTTTTCGCAGAGTAAAAGCCTCACGCAGTCGGAGCGAAGGGAGCTGAAATTGACCGGGTCGCTCAGAGACGGCTTGTCGAAAACGAGACGCATAAAGAGTTTGTTATCGTGCCAGAGAAGAGCAAATTTCGGATCGAAAAAGACTTCTTCGCGCTTTTCAACAAGCGTCAGCCCTCCGACGAGCGGCTCTGAAGCCCATAAGGGATCGCAGGCGTCAAGCTCCGGCGCGCGGTCGCATTTGGGTATGGCAAGAGATGCGGTCAGAGGCTTCGACGGGACGTCGGGAAGCGCGGGAAGACAGGGCTTTTTTCGAGCGCGGATCGGCATTTCAAGGGAAACCGTCCCCTGCCCCGCGACGAAAATGTCTTTCAGGTGACCTTTTGAAATGATGTGGCGGTCGACGCCGACGGTGCGGAGCTGCTTATAGAACGATTCTTCGCCGACGGGCCATAGCAAAAACTCGGGATCGACGAGATCGTAGAACTCCTTTGACGACGAGTGGACAGATCCGTGATGGGCGATCTGGCAAACGTCGGATTTCAGAGCCGCGCCGTGACGGGCGATGATGACCTTGTCCGCGGTCCTCTCGACGTCTCCGAGAAACAGCACCGTCTGTCCCTCGGCGCTGAGGCGAAGGACGGTCGAGGTGTCGTTCGTGCCGACGGCGGGGATCTCGTCGAGCGGCGGAAGATCTGAATAGGTGAAGAGGACCTCGAATTTCGTTTGGCCGAACTTGAAGACGTCTCCGGTGCGCGGAGTGATGATCTCGGCGCCCTTGAAGTTCTTTATCGACTTTTCAAAAAGATCGATCTCATAAACCGTGCCGGGATCGCGCTTTGTGCGAAATTCCATAGACGGGAATTCATAGACGATCTTTTTGACCGTCACCTCTTCCGCATGTCTTGCTCCCATACCCATGCAGGCGTAGGTGTGGTCGGGATGGGCGTGAGTCAGAAACCAGGCGTCGATCACGGGCTTATCGGAGCCGGAAAGCTTTTTGAGGAAATCGAGAAGAAGCTCTGCGTCGCCGTTGTCCATCCCGCCGTCGATAACGACGGTAGACGAGTCCTCGCATTGGATGACGTAGCACATCCCGTCGAGCGGGACTCCGGTCGTTTTGAGCTGATGAATTACGGTTTTCATCTTCTCTCCTTTCATTCGAGGACGGCGCAGGGCAGATAATAGGGCGAGCAGTAGTGATAGAAGCGCTTTTTTTCGATATAGTTGAGGCTGTATTCCCTGCCGCGGCCAGCCTCTCTGATCCCGTTGAACTCGACGTTGAAGGCGATCAGGTCGCCGGACTTATGAGGCGAGGCAAAACTGATCTTCGCCAGGATCACCGCGCCGTTTTCATCGACGTACGCGCGCGATTCACAGCGGTCAGGGTGAGTGTTCATAAGATTTTTATCACCGAAGATCTTCGCCTCGGGGAACAGTTTGAGATCGCTTATGTATCCGGGATCGGTTTTGAAGTCGCTCCAGGCAAGATAAGGATCAGAGGTCGGAGTCTCCGCAAGATAGAACCTCACGCAGTCGCAATTGGAAGAACCGTGGCGCGAGGGATCCGAAACGATCTTCTTTCGGAAATCGAGGCGCAGAAACAGAGAGTTTTCTTTCCAGAGCATTTTGAACCCGGCGCTGTCCGGACCGGGTCCGGGACGGACCAATACGTTGAGATCGTTTTTCGCCTCGTGCGCCGCGACGTCGTCCCAGACCGGATCTTCTTTTTCAAGAGTGGGTTCGCAGGCGGCGCGGGGGATGACAAGCTCCGGCGTAAGGTCTCTCTTTTCGGGCGGTACGGTCTCCGGCAAATACGGGGTCTCGCGGGCGCGGATAGGCATCTCGAGTGAAACGTTTCCGTGACCGGCAAGATAGACGTCCCTGACGTTCGCGCCGCAGGCGAGAAAGACGTCGGCGGGGACCATCCTCATGAAATACTGCATATCCGCAGCCTTGCGCGGCCAGAGAAGGATGGACGGATCGACGTATTTGTAGAAACTCACGGTGGAGGCCTCCGCGCCGTGATGCGCCACCTGGCACACGTCGGACCTGAGACTCTCGCCGTATCTTTCTATCATCACGTTGTCGCCCGCCTCCTGGACGTCGCCCAGGAAAAGAACGGACTGTCCCTCCGCCCAAAGACGGAACACGAGAGAGGTGTCGTTGACAAGATTGTCCTTCCCGCCTTCCTTGATCGGAAGATCAGCGGCGGTGTAGAGGATCTCGATCCTCGCGGAGCCGAATCTGAACTCGTCACCCGCAAGCGGCGTCACGATCTCGACACCGGGGAAAAACGCGAAGTCGTCGATAAAACGCTTCAGCTCGGGTACGCATGCCGGCTGACAGTTAGAATAGAACTCTTCCGAAAGAAAACGGTGAATGATCTTCTTCACTGTCACCTGATCGGCGAACATTTCTGCGGTCTCGAAGAACGCGCCGGTGTGGTCGAGATGGTTGTGAGTGAAAAACCAGGCGTCTATAACGGGCTTTTTGTCTCCCGCGAGCTTTTTGAGAAATTCGACGAGAAGCGCCGCGTCACCGCCGGGCATACCGCCGTCGATGACGAGAGTGCTCCCGTCGTCGCATTGGATCACATAGCACATCCCGTCGAGGGTGGCGCCTAAGGTCTTGAGCTGATGGACAGTCGTTTTCATGTTCTTTTCTCCTTTTTTATTTTTCGGTCAGTTTTACATAAGCGAGAGCGGAGGGTGTGATGAAATGCTTGAAGCCGCCGAAGCGCTTTATGCCGCCCTCTCTGTCGACGAAATTGAGGCTGTAGCTTCGCGGCGCTCCGGGAGCTCTTACTCCGTTGAACTCCAGATCGAAGCCGATAACGTCACCGGGAGAGCGTTTTGAGGAAAACTTCACTCTCGCGCATACTGTCAAACCGTCGGGATCGGGATAATGCCTCGACTCGCACCTAACGGTGTCGGAACAAATCCTGCCGACTCCGCCGATCGTCTTTTCTTCCGCGAAGAATTTCAGTTTCTCGACAAATCTCGGATCGCCGGGATGATCCTCCCAGAAATCCATGCGTCCCGTGACGGGGTATTCGGTCATAAAGAGGTTTATGCAGTCAGAATCGCCGCTTCCGAAGCGCGTGGGGTCAAAAACGAGCTTCTTGTCAAAGCGGATCTTCAGATAAAGCGCGTCTTCATCCCAGAGCGCGCGAAAACTTCCCGCGTCGCCTTCGGGACCGGGCTTCGGCCAGTGGTCGTAGAGCGCCTGATATTCGGGCGAACAGTCCCAGACCGGGTCGGAGGGATCGAGGGAGGGCGCGGAGGGAGCGCGGAAAAACTCAGCGTCGGGGACGATCTTTCTGTCCGGGAATCCGACTTCCGGGAGAAATGGCTCGACTCTCGGCTTGATCGGCATCTCGAGAGAAAAATCGCCGTGGCCGGAAAGATAGACGTCCTTCACTCTCATCTCGTGAACGAGGTGTCTGTCGACCTTGATCTCGTACATGAACGCCTCGAAATACTTCGTGCTGACAGGCCAGAGAAGGATCTCGGGATCGATGATATCGTAGAACTCTCTTGAAGACGCCGCGCAGCCGTGGTGAGCGACCTGGACAACGTCGGACTTGAGGTGATCCCCGTAACGCGCGATCATGACGTCGTTTCCCGCTTTCTGGACGTCGCCCAGAAAGAGGACGGTCTGCCCCTCGGCGTAAAGTCGGAAAACAAGAGAGGTGTCGTTCGTTTTGTTCTTTTTCCCTCCGTCGATGATCGGAAGATCGGCGGCGGTGTAAAGGATCTCGATCTTTGCAGATCCGAAAGTGAACTCGTCTCCTGCGGAGGGATTCACGACTTCGACTCCGGGAAAGGCTTTCAGATCCTCGTTGAATCTTTTGAGCTCCGGGACGCAGGCGGGCTGACAGTTGGCGTAGAACTCCTCGGAAAGGAAGCGGTGGATCACCTTTTTCACCGTCACCTGATCGGAAAACATTTCGGCTGTGTCGAAGAAAGCGCCGGTGTGGTCGAGGTGATTATGAGTGAAAAACCAGGCGTCGATAACGGGTCTTTCTGAGCCGGTGAACTTTTTCAGGTGATCGACGAGGATCTTTCCGTCGCCGTCCGGCATACCTCCGTCGACCACGAGAGTGCTCCCGTCGTCGCATTGGACGATATAGCACATCCCGTCGATCTTCGCGCCGAGAGTCTTTATCTGATGCAGCGTCGTTTTCATTTTGTCTCCTTTACGGTCAAGGTCTATTTTTCAGCCGAGGACAAACCAGCACAGCCCGGACGGAGTCGCGCGGTATGCCTCATTGAGATGTCCGCGCGCAAGTGTGAACTTCGGCTGGACTTTTTCCCCCGGGGCTTTATTGAAGCGCGCCTCGACGTGGATACCGATGAGATCGCCTTTATTTTTTCTGCCTTTGAACGGGACAAAACAGCTTACTTCAAAGCCGTCCGGCGTAATACATCCGTCTGAGAAAAAGCGATCGGAACTGCTGTTGAAAGCAGGGCCCGCGGTCAGGTCTTTCTTCTCGGGATAAAGGACGAGGCCGCGGAATGCGTTGAAAAGCTCCTCGC
>JAFTEP010000220.1 GCA_017453605.1 Clostridia bacterium | reverse complement strand
TCGGCGCTCTGTATGGCGATATTTTATAAGGGGATGACCGACCGCGAGACCGCGGATCTGACGATGAGCATGGCAAGATCCGGCGACACGGTGGACCTGTCGGAATTCGGCGATCTTTCGGCCGACAAGCACTCGACAGGAGGCGTCGGCGACAAGACCACCCTCATCGTCGCGCCGATCGTCGCCGCTCTCGGGGCGAAGGTCGCGAAGATGTCCGGCAGAGGGCTCGGTCACACCGGAGGGACGGTCGACAAGCTCGAGGCGATCCCGGGATACCGCACCTCGCTGTCGCCGGAGGAGTTCATGGAACAGTCGAGGACCGTCGGCGCCTGCGTGATCTCCCAGACGGGAAATCTCACTCCCGCGGACAAGAAGCTCTACGCGCTCCGCGACGTGACCGCGACCGTCGATTCGATCCCGCTCATCACCTCAAGCGTTATGTCAAAAAAGCTCGCCGCCGGCGCGAAAAACATCGTGCTCGACGTCAAGTGCGGCAGCGGAGCCTTCATGAAGACTCCCGACGACGCGAAAAAGCTCGCGAAAAACATGGTCGATATAGGGAAAAGCTGCGGCAGGAACGTCGTCGCGCTCATCACGGATATGGACGCACCGCTCGGAAAGGCGATCGGGAACTCGCTGGAGGTCGCGGAGGCGGCGAGGCTTTTGAAGACGGGGGAGGACTGCGATCTTATGCGCGTGAGCATGGCTCTCGCCTCGAACATGATCGCGCTCGTCAAAAAGATCTCCGTCGGCGAGGCGCTCGCGCTCGTCAAAGAATGCGTCCGCTCCGGCGCGGCGTTTGAAAAAATGAAACAGTGGATCTCTTCCCAGGGCGGCGACTCCGCCTGCCTCGACGATCCGTCGCTTTTGCCTCAGGCGCGCCTTTCCGTCCCGGTGACGAGCCCCTCGGACGGATATATCGGCTCTATGGACGCGCAGGCGATAGGCTCCGCGGCGATGATCCTCGGCGCGGGCAGGGCGTCGAAAAACGACGTCATCGACCCGGCGGCGGGCATCGTCCTCGAAAAAAAGACCGGCGACCGTGTGAAAAAGGGCGAAACGCTCTGCACGCTCTATACCAACAGAGAAAATTCCGTCGAAGAAGCCAAAAACGTCTTCCTCGCCGCCCTCTCCTTCACCGCAGAAAAGCCGGAGATCCGCCCTCTTGTACTTGGAAGGGTGGAGTGAGCCGGGCTTCACGGCAGAAAAAACGCGCCGCCGCGTATCTCTTTGACGGATACGCGGCGGCTGCTTGTGATTGTTATACGTTGTTAATTCGTCAAAACTCCTTTCAAGAAAGACAGCAGCAGCCCCTTTCAGAGGCGGGTCAAGCCACCGTTTTCACCGGTGGTCTTGACTGACCGTGAACATTCTCGAAGGCTCATCCGTCTACTCCGCTGACACCCGGCTCGCAAAGGAACCGTTAGGATAGTTCACGCAGACGGATGACCCTATGGGTCTCGTATCTTTTCTTCACTTCGTTTTTCTCACAGCCTCTCGGGCGTCGACGAAAAACCTAAGCCGTGACACTGCCGGATTTGTCAATATTTCTATTGATATATCCGGCGAAAAAACAATCTCAAGTTTGTGAATTTTTTGTAAACACTCCTCCCGCAGATGCTATTATCGGGGAAATACAGTGTTATCTGACGACTTAATATTGTAGAAAGAATTCATGAATTCATTT
>JAFTEP010000219.1 GCA_017453605.1 Clostridia bacterium | reverse complement strand
GCGGTGACTCATGCGTCATTGAGTTGCCTCGGGATCAGAATCTAAAAGTATGTGTTCCCACAGTAAATTCCACTGCTCAGTTCTTCCCATGGTAAATTCCAGATGTAAATGCCATTATGGAATTTACTTTGGGAATTCACATGTTTTATTTTTTTTTAAAATATCGGGATTTTTCGCTTGACTTTGAAGCGAAAAAGCGTTAAAATATAGAGTGTATTTGAGTATCTTCTTATTTGCGATCCCGATTGAACGATCTCACATAAAACCATCCGAAACCGACACACAAAAATCAGTCACTAAAAATGTCAAAGGAGGAAAAAGACACAGGAAATGACACAACTTTTTATCCGCGTTTTTGCATTCAGCAGTCCTTGGGAATACGTCCTGGTCGCTGCCGCCGGTCTTCTGCTTCTCGCAGCCGGCTTCGGCGTCGGGTTTATATACCGCACAATGGTCGCAGAGAAAAAGATAGGCTCCGCTGAATCTCAGGCTCAGCTCATTCTTGACAACGCAAAAAAAGAAGCCGAAAGAAAGAAAAAAGAGATCATAGTCGAAGGAAAAGAAGAGATCCTCAAAAACAAGAACGAAAGCGAAAGGGAACTCAAGGAACGCAGGAACGAGATAAACCGTCTGGAGAGAAGAACGATCCAGAAGGAAGAAAATCTCGACAGAAAACTTGAAAATCTCGAAAAGAAGGAAGAACAGTACAACCAGAAGATCAAAAACATCGAAGCCAAGGAAGCTCAGATCGACGAACTGAAACAGAAACAGATCTCCGTCCTGGAGGAGTATTCCGGGCTGTCGAGCGAGCAGGCGAAAGCGTTTCTGATCGAAAAGATCGAAAGCGAAGCCAAGCACGACGCCGCCGTCAAGGTCGCGGAGATCGAGCAGGAGCTCAAGGACACCGCCGACGAGAAGGCGAAGAACATAATCACGATGGCGATCCAGCGCTGCGCCGCCAACCACGTCACCGAAGCCACGGTCTCCGTCGTGGTGCTGCCAAACGACGACATGAAGGGCAGGATCATCGGAAGAGAAGGAAGAAACATCCGCACGATAGAAAACCTCACCGGCGTCGATCTCATCATCGACGACACGCCCGAGGCGATAACCCTGTCGAGCTTTGATCCGATGAGGAGAGAAGTCGCCCGCATCGCGATCGAAAAGCTGATGACCGACGGCAGGATCCACCCGACCCGCATCGAGGAAACGGTGGAGAAGGCGAAAAAAGAGGTCGAGGCGATAATCAAGCAGGAAGGCGAAAAGGCCGTTCTGACGACCGGAGTCCACAGCATGAACTCCGAACTGATAAAGCTGCTCGGCAGACTGAAATACCGCACGAGCTACGGTCAGAACGTGCTCAAGCACTCGATCGAAGTCTCCTACATCGCAGGGATGATCGCGGACGAACTCGGAGTCGAGCCCGCCCTCGCCCGCAGAGCGGGACTACTGCACGATATCGGCAAAGCGCTCAACCACGAGGTCGAGGGAAGCCACGTCCAGATAGGCGTGGATATCGCCAGAAAGTACAGAGAGAACAAGGAAGTCATCCACGCGATAGAGGCGCACCACAACGACGTCGAACCGCAGACTCTGGTCGCGGTGATCGTCCAGGCCGCCGACGCAATTTCCGCCGCGCGTCCCGGAGCACGCAGAGAGGACATCGAGAACTATATCAAGCGTCTGCAGAAGCTCGAAGAGATCGCCAACTCCTACGACGGAGTCGAGAAGTCCTACGCCATCCAGGCGGGCCGCGAGCTGAGGCTCATGGTCAAGCCCGAGACGGTAAAAGACGAAGATATGGTAATCATCGCAAGGGATATAGTGAAGAAGATCGAGGAAGAGATGGAATATCCCGGTCAGATCAAGGTCCACGTTATCCGTGAGAGCAGGGCTATAGAATTTGCAAAATGAGACCGATAAAGATCGCCGCGTTCGGCGACGTTGTCGGAGAGTCGGGCGTTGATTTATTTACATCAAAGCTCGGCGGCTTCCGCAAGCAGAACGGGATCGACCTTATCGTCGTGAACGGAGAAAACGCCGAAAAAGCTAACGGCATCTCCCCCGAGACGGCAAAACGTCTGAGGCTCGCCGGCGCGGACGTCATCACGTCGGGGAACCACCTGTTCAGAAAAAAGGAGATCCTCCCCTTCCTCGACGACGAAGACTTTCTTCTCCGTCCCGCGAATTATCCTTCCGCGGTCCCCGGGAGCGGTTTTATTATCGTCAGCACGCCGCTCGCGAAGATCCTCGTGATGAACGTGATGGGCTGCGTGTTCATGGACTCCCTCGCCTCCCCTTTCGAGACTGTCGAAAAGATCCTCGAAGAAAACGACGGGCAGTATGACCTGAGCGTGCTCGACGTTCACGCGGAAGCGACAAGCGAGAAGGCGGCGATAGCAAGATACTTCGACGGCAGAATAGACGCGGTGTTCGGCACTCACACTCACGTTCAGACCTCCGACGCGCGGGTCCTCCCGAAGGGCACCGGATTCATCACCGATCTGGGGATGTGCGGGCCGACGGATTCGATCCTCGGCGTAGAGGCTGATGGCGTGATCGAACGCTTCGTCACGAAGATGCCGGTGTATTTCCGGCAGGCGCCCGGCCCCTGCGCTCTCGAAGGAGCTCTGTTCACTCTTATCCCCGGCGAAGGCTGCGCCGACGTCAGAAGCTTCAGACTGAAAGATCTGACGTAAAATAATCCCGCAACAAATAATAAAATATCAGAAATAATTCCCGTATGAAATCAAAATTCATACGGGTATATTCTGTTTATAATATTAATTCAAAAAAATTATTTTTTCGGAAATTTCCCTCGTTTTTTATTTCAGCAGAATTCTATAAAAAATTAAAAAAACAGAAAAAGG
>JAFTEP010000218.1 GCA_017453605.1 Clostridia bacterium | reverse complement strand
GCTTCTCTGCGGCGATCTCGGCGTCACGACCACGCTCTCCAACACCACCACCAACGATACACTGAGCGCCGTCGACGGCACTCCCGCATACAAGGGCATCGACTTCCCGGTCCCGGTCCTCACCATGGCTGTCGCTCCTCAGGCGAAAGGCGACGAGGACAAGATCTCCCAGGGCATCGCAAAGCTCCTCGAGGAAGACAGGACCCTCAAATATCAGAACAACCCCGAAACCAAGCAGATGCTCATTTCCGGACTCGGCGAAATGCACCTCGACGTCATCAAGTCGAAGCTGAAGAGCCGCTTCCAAATCTCCGTTGAACTCGTGCCCGAAAAGATCGCTTACAGAGAGACGATCCGCAAGTCCGTCAAGGTCCAGGGCAAGCACAAGAAACAGTCCGGCGGTCACGGTCAGTACGGCGACGTCTGGATCGAGTTCTCGCCCGGCAACGAAGAAGGTCTCGAATTCACCGAGAGCATCGTCGGCGGCACCGTTCCGAAGAACTTCCATCCCGCTGTTGAAAAGGGTCTGCTCGAGTCCATGACAAAGGGCATCCTTGCAGGTTATCCAGTGGTCCGTCTCAAAGCCAACCTCTACGACGGTTCTTATCACGACGTTGACAGCTCTGAAATGTCCTTCAAGATCGCCGCGAACCTCGCCTTCAAAGAAGGTATGAGACAGGCAAGCCCGGTCCTTCTTGAACCGGTCGGAGTTCTGAAGGTCTTCATTCCCAACTCCCTCATGGGCGACGTCTTCGGCGACATCACCAAGAGGAGAGGCAGAGTTCTCGGTACCGCGGCAGACGAACGCAAGAAAGAATACAGCATCGTCGAAGCGGAAGTTCCGAAGGCTGAAATGGGCAATTACGCCGTCACTCTCCGCGCAATGAGTCAGGGCAGAGCGCGCTACACCTTCGAGGTCACTTCCTACAGCGAGGTCCCCGAAAGCGTCGCAGCAAAAGTTATAGAGGAAGCAAAACGCAACGCAGAAGAGTGAACCTGTCACTTATGACGATAGGAAGCATTGTCCGCAATGCTTCCTATCTGTTTAATTGAATCTATTTTAAGTCAGACGCCCCGGATCCTAAGCGCTTCACTTCATTTTTCTTTTCGTCCTTTTCCGAAGCGTGCTGACGGACGTTTAAGATTTATAATAAACAAACCGTTCAGTTTTATTTTATGGTCAAACCAAGTCTGTGCCACCCGCGCCGATCCTTCGGAGCGGCAGAAAGGAGAGCAAAAAATGATAAAGCTTTCACCATCGCTCCTTGCCGCTGATTTTAACTGTCTCGGAAGCGAAATTCAAAAAATTTACGACGCCGGATCCGATATGATCCACCTCGACGTTATGGACGGCATTTTTGTGCCCAATACGTCGTTCGGCGTTCCGGTCATCAAGTCTTTGAGAAAGAACACTTCGATAGTTTTTGACACGCATCTCATGATAACTGATCCTATAAGATATATCGACAGTTTTTCAGACTGCGGAAGCGATATAATAACTTTCCACTACGAAAGCTGCTTTGACAAGCACGCCGTAATAAACAAGATAAAGAATAACGGCAAAAAAGCCGGCATCAGCATAAAGCCCGGCACCGATCCGAGAGTGCTTGAAGAATACGCAAAAGAAGTCGATCTGGTCCTCATTATGTCCGTTGAACCCGGTTTCGGCGGTCAGAAATTCATGCCGATCGCGCTTGAAAAGCTTAAGTTTTGCCGCTCTCTTATCGATCGCGTCAATCCCGGCGTGATGCTGGAAGTCGACGGCGGTATTACGCTTGACAACATACAGGCGGTCACCGAAGCGGGAGCGGACGTCATAGTCGCGGGATCGAGCGTTTTCGGTGCGAAGAACGTGACCGAAGCGGTAAAGAGTTTCAAGGAGTATTGAACCAAATGGAACGCCCCGAATTCACGCCGGTCCTTCTCGGCGGAGATCAGAACGTCTACGGAATGGCGCGAAGCTTCTATGAAGCCTACCAAATCAAATCGGTCTGCGTCGCAAAGATCAATTTTCCCGTCACTCTGAACAGCACGATCTTAACAAATCACGCCGTGGACGATTTCGACAAGCCGGACGTGTCCGTATCTTATCTGAGAAAGCTCGCCGAAGATATTTCGGGAAAACGACTTCTCGTTTCCTGCGGCGACAACTATTCCAGACTTCTTTCCCAATGCTCTGAAAGCCTTTGCGATCTTTATGAGTTTTGCGTTCCGAAACTTGAACTTATAGATAAGCTCTGCGTAAAAGAAAA
Source organism: Clostridia bacterium (assembly GCA_017453605.1). Lineage (GTDB taxonomy): Bacteria > Bacillota > Clostridia > Oscillospirales > SIG627 > SIG685. Next base: position 1,298 of record JAFTEP010000218.1, on the reverse strand, counting down.
CTTTTATGCGACATGCCGTGAATTCGGATTGTCGTACCCAAAGACCGAAGAAGTCACAAAAGAAAATTTCCGCGATTTTACGCCGTCTATAGAATATCCCGTCGTCATAAAGGCCTCCGACAGCGTCGCTTACTGGAACTGCCGTTTCGAGGGAAAGAAAAAGGTCTTCGTTGCTCATTCCGAAAAAGAATTCAAGGCAACGCTTGAAGCCGTTTATTCCTCTCAATACGACAAAGAACTCATCATCCAGGAATTCATCCCGGGCGCGGACGACTGCATGAGAGTCATAAACGCATACTGCAAAAAGGGCGGGGGAGTCAGGTTCATTTCTCTCGGGCACATCATCCTCGAAGAGCATACGGCCCAGGGTATCGGCAGCTACGCCGCGATAATGGGCGCAAACGACGACGAACTTTGCCTGAAAATCAAAGATTTCCTTGAAAAGATCGGATACGAAGGATTTATAAATATCGATCTGAAAAGAGATCCGAGAAACGGCGATTACAAATTTTTCGAGATAAATCCAAGGCAGGGGAGAAGCAGCTATTTTGTTACGGCTTCCGGGCACAATCTCGCGCACTTTCTCACGGAAGACCTGATCCTGAAAGAAAAAGGCGAATTTGAGATCGGACACGGAGAATGCGTCTGGTCGATAATTCCTAAAAAGATAATCAATAAATACGTCAAGGACCCGGAAACCAAAAAAGAGATCGAACGCCAGATGAAAAAAAGCTACGTCCGGCATTTATGGTGGAAGCACGACCGCACTCCGAAAAGAGCGCTTTCCTTTGCGGTCAATCAGTATCACTATTTCAAAAAGTACAGAGATAATTTCAACAAAAAAGGCTTCTTCGACTGATAAACGTTCACGTAATAACGAGGTAGGAAAATGTGCGGCTTTGCCGGATTTACAATAAAGGACGACGTAAAGGATAATAAAGATACACTCAAAAAGATGACGGACGCCATCGCTCACAGAGGACCTGACGACGAGGGATTTTATCTCGACTCTTCTGTCGCGCTCGGATTCAGAAGACTGTCTATAATAGATCTCGCGAAAGGCAGACAGCCGATCTCGAACGAAGACGGAACAGTCACCGCAGTCTTCAACGGCGAGATATATAATTTCCAGGAAATCAGAAGCGCACTTATAGAACGCGGACACGTCTTTAAGACGGAAAGCGATTCGGAAGTCCTTGTTCACGGATACGAAGAGTTCGGTGAAAAGCTTCCTGAAAAGCTCATTGGAATGTATGCGTTCGTCATCAGAGACACTGAAAACGATCTTCTGTTCGGAG
>JAFTEP010000018.1 GCA_017453605.1 Clostridia bacterium | reverse complement strand
GTCCGCCGCTGTCAACTTTATTATACCATATAATATCATAAAATGCGAGAAAAAAAGAAAGTTCCGTGATAAATTTTTTTTGCGGGATAAACGTCAAAAAAGCCGTCTGCCAAGACGGCTTTTATGGTTGATATTGCGTTCAAGTGAAGTTCTCTTCAGGTTTCCGGCTTCTTGGGGACGCTCCTTGTCATCGCGTTCCTGCCGCCGTCGATCATTATGTTCTCTCCGTTGATGAACTGTCCCTTGTCCGAGGCTATAAACAAAATGAGATCTATTATCTCCTGAGGATCGGCGGCTCTGCCGAGCGGTGTCGACATTTTCGCCATTTCGGGCCTCGTGAGCACAGGACCCGGCGAAACGCAGACGCAGCGGATCCCGTATTTCGCGCCGAACTGAGCCAGGGATTTTGTCAGCCCGAACATCAGACCCGCCTTTGAGACGGGGTAGTCCATGCCGTATTTGTCGCCCTCCGCGCCGGTTATCGAGCCGATGTTGACGATCAGCCCGCTCTTCTGTTCGCGCATCTGTTTTGTGACGGCGTGTGCGAAGTAGAAGGGACCTTTCAGATTGACGTCGATCCCCCAGTCGTAAATATCGATCGGAACGTCCGGGAACTCCGGGCATTCTTCTCTGTTGACCTTTCTCATCCTGACTGCGGTACCGCCCGCGAAATGGCAGAGAACGTCTATCCCGCCGAACTCTTCGACTGCCCTGTCTCTGACGGCGCACACCTGCGCGTAATCCCTCACGTCGCATCTCACGCCGACGGCTCTGCCGACGCCCTTTTCGTTTATCTCGGCGACCTTTTCATCCAGCGCCTCAACGTTCACGTCCGCCAGCACGACGTTTCCGCCGAGCGCTGCGAAGTTCTGCGCGAACAGAAGTACCATCCCGGAAGCGGCTCCGGTCGATATCGCGGTCTTGTTCTTGAATTCCATTGTAAACCCCTCTTTTCAGTCAACTTTCAGAACTACCTTACCGACGCTCAGTCCTTTGTAGAGAAGTTCCTGCGCCGCCTCTGCTTCGGTTATCGGCAGGACTTTATATATAGTGGGCTTGATGAGCCCCGCTTCGACCTTCGGCCAGACGTTTTTCACAAGCTCTGAAAGTATCTGCGCCTTGACTTCGGGCGCGCGGCTCCTGAGAGTAGAGCCGATGATCCTGACGTTTCTGACGTATACGTTCTTCAAATCTATCTGCGATTTTGTCCCGGCAAGGGAGGCGATCATTATCCAGCGCGCGCCGTGTCTCAAATATTTCAGGCATTCGCCCATGATCTCTCCGCCGAGGCAGTCTATCGCCACGTCCACCGGGCGGCCCGCCTCAAGCTCGCTTTTGAGAACGTCGGCTATATTCTCGCGGGAAGTCACGACGACTCTGTCGGCTTTCAGATGCTCGATCGCCTTCGACTTTTCGTCCGTGCGCACAGTCGTGATGACTCTCGCCCCGAACGCTTTCGCCATCGGGATCACTACGCTCGCCAGACCGCTCGTCCCGGCGTTCATAAGGAGCGTGTCGCCCTCTTTCATCTTTCCTTCGATGAACAGGTTCAGGTATGAGGTCGCGAACGCTTCCGGCATCGCCGCCGCTTCGATCAGCGTGCAGTTTTTCGGGATCGGCATCAGCATATCGTATCTGACGTTAGCTTTTTGGGCGTAACCGCCGCCTCCAAGCAGGGCGCAGACCTTGTCGCCGATCTTCCACGCCGATTTTCTCGCGGCGCCCGCTCCGACTTTCTCTATCGTCCCGGCGATCTCAAGCCCCATCCATTCGGGACAGCCGGGCGGCGGGGGATAGTCGCCTTCTCTCTGCATCAGATCGGCTCTGTTGAGCGCCGCCGCCTCGATCTTCACGATGCAGTCGTCCGCTCCGCACACGGGCTCCGGCACGTCGTCCCACCTCAAAGATCTGTCGGAATTGACAAGTATCGCTTTCATTTTTTTATTCCTATCTGTTTCATTTCAGCGCTCCGCAGGCCTTTAAAATCAGCCTGTGGAGATCTTTTTCGTATTTTGCTCCGTAGGGATTTTCTTTTCTTCCCGTCGCTATATCGTAGAACGATCTGAACATTTCAACGTATCTGTCGTAGGGCTCGCTCGAGGTCTTTTCGCCTATCGCCGCCCAGTTGTTCGCGTCGGTGACAAAGACCGAATCGCTTTGGAGAAGCTCCTTTGAATAGCCCTTGAAGTTGTATTCCGTCGGCTTTATCTCGAACGCCGCTTTTTCTCCGACCGCGACGATCTGCCGCCTCATGAAGCCGCCTCTCTCGACGGCGGTGCTTCTCGCGAACGAGCAGCCCTTCTTGTATCTGAACGCCGCGAATCCGCAGTCGGCGCTTTTTACGCCGTCCGTTCCCGTCGACGCGCTCAGAGGGATCACTTCCTCCGGCTCGCCCTGCAGACGGAAGATGACGTCGATGAGGTGACAGCCGAGAAAATACAGCATCCCGCCGGGGTAGTCGGCGAGCCATTCGCGCTTTTTTTTCGGGTGAAAACAGTTCATCTCGGCGTTGATGTAGAAAATCTCGCCCATCCTGCCGGAATCGTACAATTCGTACAGCTTTTTTACCGACGGATTGAAGCGGTACATATATCCCGTCTGGATCGGGACCTTCTTTTTTTCGCACAGATCAAACAGCTCTTCGTATTCTCCCTGGTCAAGACCGCCCGGTTTGTCCATCTGTATCGCCATCCCGGCTTTCGCGAAGTCGAGCGCGTATTTTGTCAGATATTTGTCGGTGGTCTCGATCACAGCGGCG
>JAFTEP010000217.1 GCA_017453605.1 Clostridia bacterium | reverse complement strand
GTTTTTTTGCCGCAGCGCCGGGCGTCCCGCGCGGGAGTAAAGAAAAAACGGCTGAGACAAGGAACGGCATTCCGTGTCTCAGCCGGTTTTTTTATTGACCTTCACTAAAAGCTTCCCGCTCCGGCGCAGTCCCTTTTTCACACGGAGAAGACCGTTTCCCGATCCTCCCGGCCTTTGCGATCATTCTTCCGACGCTTCTGGGTTCGGGTCGCCTTCGGCGTTCTTTTCTTCTTCCTGAGCGAAGCTGAAATGGATGTCTTCTTCGTTCGTCGAGCTCTCAGGGAACAACTCGCCCGCGTTCTCCGTCTCGTCGTCGCCGCAGTCGCACTCGTCGATGTCGAAGAGCTTGGAATTTGAAACGTTCCTGCACTCGTCGTACATCAGCCAGGCTCCGGCGATCCCGCCTATCGCGCCGAGTCCAAGCAGGAATCCGGCGAGTCCCTTGTTCTTTTTCAGGCAAATGATCCCCGTTATCAGCGAGACTATCGACTGCGCGATAAGGCACATCCCGGAGATGATCTTCGATTTTTTCAGCATGTTTTTCTCCTTTCTGACCCCGGTCTTGGCCGGTCTCTGAAAAATGTGTGCGTTTCAGGCTTTGTTCGAATCCGCCAGATACACAAGATATGCGTTCATGAAGTCGTCGAGGTTGCCGTTCATCACTTTGTTCACATCGCCGTCCTCACAGCCCGTGCGGTGATCCTTGACGAGGGTGTATGGCATGAAGACGTAGCTTCTGATCTGCGCGCCCCATTCGATGTTGGTCTTTATCCCCTTGATGTCGTCGATCTTTTCAAGCTGCTCTCTTTCCTTGATCTCCAGGAGCTTGGATTTGAGCATCTTCATCGCCGTCTCTTTGTTCTGGAGCTGGCTCCTCTCTGTCTGACAGCCGACGATGATCCCGGTGGGGATATGCGTTATCCTTATCGCGGAGTCGGTCTTGTTTATGTGCTGTCCGCCTGCGCCGCTCGCGCGGTGGGCTTCGATCTTGAGATCCTCGTCCTTGATGTCTATCACGATCCTGTCGTCGAATTCAGGCATGACCTCCACGGAAGCAAACGACGTGTGCCGTCTGCCGGAGGCGTCGAAGGGGGAGACCCTGACGAGCCTGTGGACGCCGTTCTCGCCCTTGAGGTGTCCGTAGGCGTATTTGCCCTCGATAGAGAACGAAACGCTCTTCAGTCCCGCCTCGTCTCCGTCGAGGTAGTCGAGCACCTTGACTTTGTAGCCGTGGCTCTCTCCGTACATCGTATACATCCTGTAGAGCATCTGAGCCCAGTCCTGGGCTTCGGTACCGCCCGCTCCGGGATGGATCGAGAGGATGGCGTTGCTCGTGTCGTATTCCCCGGTGAACAAAAGCGAGATCCTCTGTTCCTTATAGAGCTTTTCGATCTTCGCGACGTCGGCGGTGATGTCCTCGGCAAGGCTCTCGTCCTCCGCCTCTATCGCCATATCCGTCAGTTCGACGGTGCTGTTGAGGAGATTTTCGAGCTCCTCGAAGCCGTTGATCTTGTCCTTTTTCTGGTTCAGCTCGGAGAGGATCTTCTGCGAGTTCTGCGGATCGTTCCAGAAGTCCGCGTCCTGAGTCAC
>JAFTEP010000216.1 GCA_017453605.1 Clostridia bacterium | reverse complement strand
GTAATCATCGGCGGCGCCATGCTGATCTTGTAGGTGATGAGCGGAGAAAACAGAAAACCGCTTGCTTTTCGTTCTTCGCTTGCTCATCAAACGGGGCTTTCCACGCGTTATATGATATTGACAAATCAATTAGGATATTATATAATTTAATGTGAATAAACAGATAAAAGATTTTTAATATGTCTGATAACAGTTTTAAAAAATGCGTCGTTATTTGCGGACCGACCGCGAGCGGAAAGACTTCCCTTGCCCTGAAGCTGACGGAAGCTTTCAACAGCGTTATCATATCCGCGGACTCGATGCAGATCTATCGCGGGATGGATATCGGCACCGCCAAGCCGACCGAGGAAGAAAAAAGAAGAGTTCGTCACGAACTGACCGATATCTGCTCTCCCGAGGAAGGATTCAGCGCGGCAAGATATAAAGAGCTCGCCGCTTCGCTTATCGCTTCATATAACGCCGATAACGTTCTTCCTTTTCTTGTCGGAGGGACCGGACTGTATATAGACAGCGTTATATTCAACAACGATTACGCCGACGTGCCGGATTCACCAAAGCTTCGCGAAAAGCTGAACGCGGAATACGATCTTGCCGGGGCGGACGCGATGCTCGAAAAACTGAAGAATATCGATCCGGAAGCGGCGTCAAAGCTGCATCCCGCCGACAAAAAAAGGATCGTCAGGGCGCTGGAGATCTTTTCGCTTACCGGGAAGACCGTCACGGAGTTCAATCTCAACTCCCGCACCGCCAAATCCGACACCGACTTTCTTATTTTCGTCCTCGGGTATTCCGACAGGAGCGAGCTTTACGCCAGGATCGACAAAAGAGTCGACCTGATGATGCAAGCCGGGCTCGAAAAAGAAGCGGAAGAGCTTTATAAAAAAGGTCCCGAAAATTTCCCGACGGCGTCTCAGGCGATCGGATACAAAGAACTTTTCGATCACTTCAAAGGCGAGTGTTCACTCGACGAAGCGGTCGGGCTTATCAAGAAAAGAAGCCGCAATTATGCGAAAAGACAGATGACCTGGTTCAGAAAATATCTGTCTTTAGGCGCGCATTTTGTCGAAATGTCTTCACCCGATCGCGAAGCTTTTGCCGAAGATATTTTAAAAACGTTTGTTCCGGACAGATTCAAAAAATGAGCCCACAGGAGCCCTGAATTGAAAAAAGTACTGCAAAAAACGATCCTTGCGCTGTTTTGCGCATTCATAATCATTTATTTTCTCGTTCAGCTTATCGCTTCTCTCGGAAACACCATCACCGTCAGTCAGAGCGTTCTCGCCTCTTACGAACAGACCGACGACGTGACGGGATATATCCTGCGCAGCGAGAAGATAATCACAAACGACATCCCCGGGATCGTCTATACATCCCTCGAAGAGGGCGCAAGGGTCAAGAAAGGCGAGCTTGTCGCGAGAGTCTACGCAGATTCGGCGGAAAAAAACATTCAGGAAAGGATCCTTGAGATCGACAACAGACTTGAGATCCTCGCCGATTCACAGATAGACACGAGCTATATAACCTCCGACGTTTCCAATCTCGACAACACGATTTATTCACTGATATGCCGCATACGAGCTGACGTCGAGACAAATTCTATCGGCTCTGCCGTAAAAAACAGAAACGAACTTCTGACTTCCCTCAACAAGAGACAGATCATAATAAAATCCGTCGACGATTTTTCTGATGAGATAAGGAGACTGAAGTCTGAGAAAGCCTATCTCGAATCGAGCCTGACCGGAGAGCTCGGCAGAGTTTTCACGCCGTATTCCGGCTACTACTCGCTGTCTCTCGACGGCTGGGAAAACATTCTGACGCCTACCCTTCTCGATACGCTCACTGTAGACGGGTTTTCCGATATCCTCAATTCAGAACCCTACATTGAACCGGACGCCGTCGGGAAAGTGTTCACAGATTTTGTGTGGTACACTCTGTGTCCGGTTGACAAATCGGTGTCGGTGGATTATACTGTAGGCGACTATTATTCGATAGAATACTATCTGACGTCGAGCCACACTTTCAGCGTGAAGCTCGATAAGATCATCTCCCAGACCGATTCAGACACAGTCATCCTCGTTTTCTCGTCAAACGAGATCCCTGACGGGTTCAGATACACTCGCAAACAGAGCGTAAGGATCATAAAAAAGCGTTTCGAGGGCCTGAGAGTCAACAAGGAAGCCGTCAGGATGGTCGACGGAGAACAGGGCGTTTACGTCGTTCTCGGCAATACTGTCAGGTTCAGAAAGACCCAGATCATCTACACGAGCGACGACTATTATCTCGTAAAACAGTCCAAAAGCACCGATGCGGATTACGCTTCTTCTTTGATGCTTTACGATAAAGTCATTACCGGAGGGAAAAATCTTTATGACGGAAAGATCATCGACTGAGGCCGAAGAATACGCTCTGCTCGAAAAGAACGTCCGGACAGTCAGGGAAAACATTGAAAAAGCAAAGCTTCTGAGCCCTTACGGTCAGGAAGTTACCTTGCTCGCCGCAACGAAGACAAGATCCGCGCGGATAATAAATATGCTCCCCTCTCTCGGGATAACGAGCATCGGAGAAAACAGAGTTCAGGAGCTTCTGGCAAAATACGACGAACTTGACAGGGAAAAACTTGATATTCAGTTCATCGGCGCGCTTCAGACAAACAAGGTAAGACAGATTATCGACAAGGTCTCGCTCATTCAGTCTGTCGACAGGCTTTCTCTTGCCGAAGAAATAGACCGTCAGGCAAAACTTCACTCCCTGACGATGGACGTTCTCATAGAATTGAATATCGGTCACGAAGAGAATAAATCCGGGATCGATCCCGACAGGACGGCTGAATTCTTTAAACGGATGTCCGATTTTGAAAACGTCAGAGTGCGCGGATTGATGTGCGTTCCGCCCGTTTGCGTCGAAAAAGAAAGGCAAAGAGAATATTTTCAAAGAATTTTGCGAATATATATTGACATTTTCCCTAAAATTATGGATAATATAAAGGATAGAGAAAATAAGACCGTTCTGTCCTGCGGAATGTCCGGAGATTATCCGACCGCCGTCGAGTGCGGATCCACCATGGTCAGGATCGGCAGCGCTATCTTCGGACCGAGGATTTATAAGGAAAATAATTAACATTACTGGAGGAAATCAAAATGGCAATCAGCAACTTTTTCAAGAAGATCATCTATCCGGACGGCGACAATGATTACGAAAATGAGAATTACGACGAATACGAGGATGAATTCGGCGAACAGCCGCTGACTCCCCCTCCCGCAAGGCAGCCCAAGGCGGCAGAAAGAACCGAAGCCCCCGCTTATACCGCGCCCGCTCCCTCCGGCAACATAAATATGACCAGCGGATCGGCGATCGAAATGAAGGTCGTCAAGCCCGATACACTCGAGACCGTCACTCAGATCGCGGACTGCCTGCTCGACAGGAAGACCATCCTTCTCAATCTCGAGGACACGAGCAAAGAGACCGCCCGCAGACTTATAGATTTTCTTAACGGCGTTTCCTACGCGATCAACGGCGATCTCAAGAAAGTTGCCTCCAACACTTACGTCGTGACCCCCAACAACGTTGAGGTGTCCGGTGAGAACATAAAGGAAAACGTCGACAAAAACGACATAGTCTGATTTTTTGAAGAATATCGTTTCAAAGCCGCATTTATCCTGCGGCTTTGTAGTTATTCGCGGTTATGAGCGGCGAAACTTCTTCTTTATTGCCGGTTCGGAGAGGATTTAAATTGAACGTTGCTGTCTATATCATCGTCGAGACGGTCAAAAAGCTTCTCGGCATCCTTATTATCCTGTTTTTGATAAGATCGGTCATGAGCTGGATGCCCGGCGATGAAGAATCAAAGTTTTCAAACTTTATCACAACGGTGACCGAACCGGTCGTCAGCCCGTTCAGGCTCATGACAGAGAAGATCCAGTCTCTTCAGGGACTGCCGATAGATCTCTCCGTTTTCTTCGCTTCACTTACCGTGATGATCGTCTATTTTCTTCT
>JAFTEP010000215.1 GCA_017453605.1 Clostridia bacterium | reverse complement strand
CCATTACACAATTCCCCAATATTTCTTCAACGGTGCAGATTATAGCACCTAAAAAAAGATTTGTCAAGTGCTTTTTTTGTTTTTTGAAAAAAACTTGGCAGACCGGCGCTTGCAATGGCCGAAAACGTGTCAAAGTCTCGTTTTTTATCAGAAAAACGACAAAAAATCTCCGAAGTATTGACAAAGCGCGGCGATTGTGATAAAATCCGTTCGGACGGGCAGGGAAGCATTTCGCCGGATTTTTTTGTCCCATCCGGCGCCGTGAAGAGTTTTCGCCCGCTTTTCCCCGCCGTTTTTCCCATCAAATCCCACGATCTTTTAAGGAAGAAAGGAAAGAAAATGAAAAAGTTCAAAATCGCTCTTTGTGTCATGCTGGCGCTTTTGGTTATCTTTACGGCGCTTTCCTGCGCTCAGGAAAAGACCGACGAGAAGACCGGCTCCGACAAGACCGCCGAGACCGCCGCCGAAAACAAGACGGCCGCCGAGACCGCCGCCAAGACCGAAGCCAAGACTGAAGCCAAGACCGAACCCAAGACCTCCGGGAACGCTTCCGGCGACGCGATCGACGTCTTCACCGCCGCGTTAGAGAAGACCTTCGCCGGCGGCGCCGAGTATGTGATGACAATGAGCGTCGCGGGCGTTGAGTATGTCAACAACCGCGTCGCGACCGACGGCACCTACACCCGCACCGAGACTTCGATGCTCGGTCTCACTTCCGTCGTTTACAGCGACGGCGAGTGGAACTACTCCGAGTCCTTCGGAATGAAGACCAAGTCCCCGGTCTCCGAGGGCGAAAGCTCCGATCTTCTCGACGTCGACATGAACTCCGCCAAGACTCTCTTTGACGACGAAGAAGTCAGGACCGCCGTCAGCGAGCTCATCGCCAAGGGCAGCGTTGAAGACACCGCCGAAGGAAAACTCTATAAAGTCAACTACAAGAAGGGCGACCTTGACGCGATCGCTGCCAAGCTTGAAGCCGCTTCTGTGTCTCTTGCCGCTCTTGACTCTGCGAAGATCGAGATAATTATAACCGGCGCGGGATATCTCTCCAGCTTCAAGGCCGATCTTCAGGGCACCGAAGACGGAGCTGAGCAGGAAACCGCCATCTCGGTCACCGTCGTCAACCCCGGCACGGTCCCGACCGTCACCATGCCCGCCGATCTCGATGAATACGTCGATTACAGCTCCGATCTGCCCGAGGACACCGAGGATTCCGAGGGCGGACTCGTCGAGATCGACGCCGACGCCTACGCCGCGGTCGCCGAGTCGCTCTTTGACGAAAGCGGCGAAAGAGTCGAAGATTTTTACAGCAAGTATGAAGAGCTCTCCGAGATCTACGGCGAGGACGTCGTCGACGCCTGCATCAACGCCGTTGAAAGCTCCATTATCGAATGGGGCTCCGAAGAGTGATTTCATAGGATCCTGTAACTTTTCTCACTGCGTCTCAGGGCGCAGTGAGTTTTTTTATTCTCCGTCTGGACCCGTGACTGCGCTGTATTGACAAAACTCTCTGTTTGTGATACAATCCGTTTAGAAGTGAAAAAGTCTGCTTTTTTGCGGCGTTTTGCGCCTCGTTTGCCGCATCTTCACACAAAAATCATTTGATCAGGAGAAAAAGATGAAAAAAATCAAGATCTGTCTTTGCGTCATAATGGCGCTCTGTTTTGTTCTTTCGGCGATTTCCTGCTCTCAGGAACAGACCACAGACCAGACCGTCGTCATCGAAGACGACGTTATGGGGATCCTGTTTGCCGCAATCGATAAGACGTTTGAAACCGCCTACGAGTTTGAATTTGGCGTTTCCGTCGGCGACGAACAGGGTGTCAGCACTCATATTACTACAGACGGCACTTTCTCCAGCGTGCAGATCACCGATTCCGGCATGCCCGGCGACGCTGTCTACAGCGACGGCGAATGGGATTACACCGAAAATTCCCGCGGGATGATAAAGGCCCCCGCCAAAGGCTTCGGCGACTTGAAAGTCCTCGACGTCGACGTCCGCACGATCGGGGAAGTGTTCAAAAATGAAGAAGTCAAAAATGCGGTGAACGCCCTCATCCTCAAGGGATCGGCGGAGATCGCTTCCGACAGCAAGGTCTATGCCTTCGATTACGTCAGGGGCGATCTCGATCCGGTCGCCGACAAGCTCGGGGAAGTCGCCGGTCTCATCGCGGACGCAGATTCGGCGAGGGTCGAGATTTCCGTCAACAAAGACGGCTATCTCGCGAGCTTCAGATGCACTCTGTATGCCACCAAGGGCGCCGACATTGAGAAAACGACCGTTTCTCTCGAAGTCGTGAACCCCGGACAGATCCCGAGCGTCGATACACCCGAAAACCTCGCCGACTACGAGGCCGTCGCCGAGATCTGACGGACCGAAACACGCTTTTTATCACAGTTTTTTCACTGCGCCGCGCGGCGCAGTGAGCTTTTCCGTGACGCCCTGCGTCAGGATAATGATTTGGGGGTATCAGTTTGATTTCCTATCTTAAAAAAACATTCAGCGGCTCCGCCGAAGAATTTCACGCTCTTGTGAGCGGCGTGCTCGAGGATTCCGGCAAAATGTTCGTCGTCACCGCCAACCCCGAGACCTTCATGAAAGCCGAATCCGACGCCGGTTTCGACAAGGTCCTCTCCGATCCCGAGACCGTCATTATCCCCGACGGCATCGGAGTCATAAAAGGGATGAACGGCATCGGGATCGAAACTCACGGCAGAGTGACGGGCGTCGAGCTCGCCGAACACCTTCTGAAAGAGGCTTCGAGGCTGAAAAAGCGCCTCTGGCTCTACGGCGCGAGACCCGAGGTCAGCGACGCTCTCGCAGACGTGATCGCCCGGGATTATCCCGGCGCCGTCATCGCGGGCCGTCTCGACGGCTACGGACACGATTCCGACGAAGTCTTTGAGAAAATGGCGTCCGACGATCCCGACGTCGTGCTTGTCGCTCTCGGGATCCCCGTCCAGGAGCTTCTGATCCACAGGCACCTCGGCAAGTTTTCAAAGGGCGTTTTCGTCGGCGTCGGCGGCAGCTTCGACGTGCTCAGCGGCACGAAAAAGCGCGCGCCCGCGTTTTTCGTGAAGCTCAACCTCGAATGGCTCTACCGCATCGTCTGCGAGCCCAAGCGCATAAGGCGATTCTATCAGAGCAACGTCAAGTTCTTTTCCGTGCTGAGAAAAGAAAAGAAGCTTGAAAAGAAAAAAGCCCGGAACGCTCCGAAAACGCCGGACGCTTGACTTTTTCTCATTCAGACTGTATAATTTAGATAAATCATCAGTTTTTTTGCTACCGGAGGTAAAAATGAAAGCTAAAGACAAAAAAACGCTCGATCTGACGGTCATGGGCGTCCTCGTCGCCGTCATTTTCCTGCTCACCTATATGCCGCTCAAGATCGGTCCCATCGAAATGACGCTCCGTATGATCCCCGTCGTGCTCGGCGGCATCCTTCTCGGACCCGTCCAGGGCGCGATCCTCGGCGGATTTTTCGGACTCACCAGCTTTTTCGAGTGCTTCGGACTTCTCGGGATGCCGCTCAGCGCCTTCGGCAGCTTCATGGTCGGTCTCGATCCCGTTCTGACCGCCCTGATGTGCTTTGTCCCGAGGATCATCATGGGCTTCTGCGCCGCGCTGATCTTCAGGGCCTTCAAGCAGAAGAGCGTCGTCGCTCACGGCGTCGCCAACGTTTCCGGCGCCGTTCTGAACACCGTGCTCTTCACGGGGCTCCTTCTCATACTGTTCTGGAATAATCCCGCTTTTATCGCCAAGATGCAGGAGTGGGGTCTTGACACTTCCAACCTCGGAGTCTTCGTCGTCGCTTTCGTCGGTCTCAACGGACTCATCGAGGCTCTCGTCTGCGTCTTCCTCGGCACCGCGATTTCAAAGAACGTTTCTAAAGCCGTGAAAATGGGGGATAATAAATAATGATCGTCGGGATAGATATCGGCGGCTCGACCACCAAGATCTGCGGCTTCGACGGAGAGAACGCCCTCGTCGAGCCTTTAATGGTCAAGGCGAACGATCCTGTCGCGTCGTATTACGGCGCGTTCGGCAAATTCACTCAGAACAACTCCGTCCCGCTCAAAAAAATAGAAAGCGTGATGATCACCGGCGTCGGTTCCTCCTTCATCACGGAGGGTCCCTACGGACTCTCGACCGAGAAGGTCGCCGAATTTGAGGCGATCGGGCTGGGCGGACTGTATCTTTCCGGCCTCGAGAGGGCGGTCGTCGTCAGCATGGGCACCGGCACCGCGACCGTTATGGCGGACAGAACAGAACGCGAATATCTCGGCGGCACCGGAGTCGGGGGAGGCACCCTCATGGGTCTTTCCGGCAAGATCCTCGGAATGAGGGACATCGACCACATCAGTGCTCTCGCGCTCGACGGCGATCTGAAAAACGTCGACCTGCGAATAGGAGACATCACCGACAAGGCGATCTCCACCACCCTGACCGCAACCACGACCGCGGCGAATTTCGGCAAGCTCTCGGACACCGCGTCCCGCGCCGACATCGCGCTCGGCATCATAAACCTCGTTTTCGAGACGATAGGGATGATCTCGATCTTCGCTTCACGAAAATACGGCGTGAAGGACATCGTCCTCACCGGCAACCTCGCGCTCCTGCCTCAGGCGAAAACGATCTTTTCAAGCCTCGGAGAGCTTTTCGGAGTCAGTTTCGTCATCCCCGATATGGCGCAGTATTCCACGTCTATCGGCTCCGCGCTCTATTACTACCGCCGCTGAGAAAACGAAAATCCGCTAAAATTAAAAATGTTAATAAAAAAACTATTGACATTTCGCCGTCCATACTTTATAATATCATAGTTGTCTAAGACTACCATTACCCAAAGGAGGTGTCAATATGCTGAGGACCTATCAGCCCAAGAAGCGCCAGAGACACAAGGAGCACGGCTTCCGCAAGAGAATGAAGACCTCTAACGGCAGAAAGGTATTGAAGAGACGCAGAGCGAAGGGCAGAGCGAGACTTACCTATTGAGTCTGTCCGTTTTTTGCGACTGTTTTTTCGGTTTTCCGGGGCGTCAAGCCCCGGAGACCGCGGCCTTTCTATGCCGCCGTCGGTGAGGGCGCCGCATTCTCCTGCGGCTTTTCCTGCACGCGGTGGCTTTTCTTATGAGCGCCCCGGATCGCTTCCTGCCGGTCCCGTCCGGAGCGAAAAGGAGTCGGCGGATTTGAAACTCAACTCCCTCAAAAAAAACCACATCTTCTCAAAGGCGTACAAAAAAGGGCAGAAGGCCGTCAGAAAAAGCGTCTGCGTCTACTGCCTGAAAAATTTCCGTCCGCAGTCTGAAACTTATCTCGGCATCACCGTCAGCACCAAGCTCGGCGGCGCGGTGCAGAGAAACCGCGCAAAGCGCGTGATCCGCGCCGCCTACAGGGAGCTTATCGCCCGCTGTCCCCGGTTTGCGGGCAATTATTTTATCGTCGCCGTCGCAAGATCCGGCTGCTACGACGGCAGTCTGAAATCGGGCGACGTTTCAAGAGATCTCGAGAGCGCTTTCAGAGAGCTCGGGATCATTTCCGGTGAAAAACAGTGAAGCGCCCCATCCTCTTTCTCGTCGGTCTTTACCGCCGCTTCATATCTCCTCTCAAAAAGCCGTCCTGCCGCTTTTCTCCGTCCTGTTCGGCATATTTTGCGGAAGCCGTAGAGCGTTACGGCGCGTTTGTCGGCGTCGGAGCCGGTTTGTGGCGCGTTTTGCGCTGCAATCCGTTCGGCTCGTGCGGTCCGGACCCGGTCCCGTGATCTTTAGCGGAGCCCGTCAAACGATTCTGAAAGGGAAGAAAATTGAACAGTATTTTTGATATAATCCATATACCCTTCGGCTATCTTATCAGTTTTGTCTATAATCTCACCCGCAGCTATACCGTCGCGATCGTCGTGTTCGGTATAGTCGTTCTCGTCGTGCTTTTCCCGCTGAACATCAAGCAGCAGAAGAACTCGCAGAAGCAGGCGGCCCTCAGACCCAAGGAAGAAAAGATCCGCAAGAAGTACGCCGGGCGCACCGACCGCGTGACCCAGCAGAAGATGCAGCAGGAGATCATGGACCTCTATCAGGCGGAGCACTTCAGCCCCTTCGGAGGCTGTCTGCCGCTCATCGTCCAGCTCGTTCTCATCATCTGCCTCTACACGGTCGTGCAGAACCCTTTGACCTACGTCGCTCACCTCGACAAGGACACCGTCGAGAACGTCAAGACCGTCTACAACGAGATGTATTCCGCAAATTCTTCCGAGACCGAGCCGGCGCAGACCGCGGCGGCCTCTGAAGCTTCCGCGTCCTCCGATGCCTCCTCCGCGGCCGATACTTCCGCTTCGGCGGCCGAGACCTCCGCTCCGGCGTCTACCGCCGCTCAGAACAACGTCCGCTTCCAGGAGATCGCCGTCAACCAGTATATCAACAACAACCAGGACGCGTTCGTCAAGGCTTACGATGCCAAATACGGCCAGGGAGCCGCCGAACAGTTTATAGACAAGATCCCCGTCCTCAAGCTTTTCGGAGTGATAGATCTGGGAGATATCCCCGCACAGAAGGGGCTCATCTCCGTTCCCGCCATCTTTGCGCTGATCTCCCTTCTCAGCGCGTTCGTCGGACAGGTCATCACCAGAAAATACACCTACCAGCCCGCGACCGATATGAACAACGGCACGATGAAGATGATGAACTACATGATGCCGCTGTTCAGTGGTTACATTTCCTACGCCGTCGTGCCGCTGGCAGTCACCATCTACTGGATCGTTCAGAATTTGCTCAGACCGGTTCAACAGATCATCCTTTCGAAAATGTATAAGATCCCCACATTCACTCCCGAGCAGCTCAAGGAAATGGAAAGAGCTGAGAAGAAGGAGCAGAAGGCGCTCCGGGAAGACCGTCCGAAGCGCCGTTCTCTGGTGTACGATGACGACGACGATATCCCCGCCATCGAGCCCGAGAACGACGGCGCCTCAACGACAGTAAAGGAAAAAGCAGATCCTGACGATTCTCCTATCGAAAAGGCCCGTCTCAAGGACGACGGACCGCAAAGCAAAGGAGGAACGAAATGACAAAGACGCTTGAAGTTTCCGCGAAGACCGTCGAAGACGCCATTGATCTTGCCTGCGGTAAGCTTCAGAAGAAAAAGGAAGACCTGACCATCGAAGTCATCGAGCAGCCCAAGAAGGGATTTTTGGGAATGGGCTCCTCGGACGCAAAGATCAGGGTCAGCTATGAACCCACCCTCGAAGAGAACGCCCGTCTCTTTCT
>JAFTEP010000214.1 GCA_017453605.1 Clostridia bacterium | reverse complement strand
GTTCACGACTACGTCGTCGGTTACGTCGCGCGGATCGCGATAATCGCCGTCGTCTTCTTTATCGGCTGCATCCTCATCGGGATGAGGCTGTACATCGGGACCCGCCGCGCAGATCAGATGGACGCTCTGATAGCACAGCAGGCGCGCGACAAGAAGCTGACCCGCGAGATCATCGAAGCCTTCGCAAAAGTCGTCGATCTGAAGGACTCCTACACGCAGGGCCATTCGTTCAGAGTGGCGCACTACACGGAAATGCTGGCGCGCGAAATGGGGCTGGACGAGGAGACGGTGGAAAAATATCACAACATCGCGCTCATGCACGACATCGGAAAGGTCGGCATCCCGGACAGCGTCCTCAACAAGCCGGGCAAGCTGACGGACGAGGAGTTCGCGCTCATAAAGAGTCACACCACCCGCGGATACGACGTCCTGCACACGATCAGCCTTATGCCGGAGATCGCCATCGGCGCGCGCTCGCATCACGAGAGACCGGACGGCAGAGGCTATCCTCTGGGGCTGAAGGGCGACGAACTGCCCCTTGTCGCAAAGATCATATCCGTCGCAGACTGCTTCGACGCCATGTATTCAAACAGACCCTACCGCTCGCGCATGAGCTTCGACAGGGTCGTCTCGATCATAAAGGAGATTTCGGGAACTCAGCTTTCCGCGCCGGTGGTCGAAGCCTTCCTGCGCCTCGTTGACAAGGGCGAGCTTCGCGCTCCCGACGACGACGGAGGCGGCTCCACGGAGTCGATCGAAAATATCCGCAACGAAAAAAATGACGATAAAAACGAAGAAAAAACCGACAATAACAACGATAAATAATCAAGGTTTTATGAGCGCGGACGAAAAACGGGAAGAGAGATAAACGATCCCGAAAATGCGGTGTTCAAGGGAGCAGTATGATAAGCAAAAAAACGAAAGAATTCATAGAAAAGAATTCCTTTTGTCCGGAATATATTTTCAAAGACTGGAGTTCTTTTTTGGATCTCGTCTATTCTGAAGGAGCCCGCGTTTCTTCGATTCTTTGGTGGGACCGTTGTAATATTTCACAACAGCGTCATTCTGTCGGAAGCGGCGGATACAGAGATCCTTCTGATCCGAATTATATCTATCTCGAAACTCAGTTGTTTGAAGAAGGCCTTGAATCGAAGACTCTTGACGAAATAAAAGACCGCATCCGCAGAGTTGAAAAAGACGGTCTGCGATACTCTGACAAATTCAAGAGTCATTTTCTTGTTCCGTCTTTTTATCTTGACGAATAAAACGATACTATTTCGCTTCACGGAGGGAAAAAATGGATCACCGGAGAATGAACGATACGATCTACGTCAGGATCGACAGAGGCGAGGAGATCATCGCAAAACTGACGGAAATCTGCCGCATGGAAAACGTGAGGTCGGCGGTCTTTACGGGTATAGGCGGATGCAGTCACGCCGAGATCCAGACCTTCATCCCGGAAAAAGGGACGTTTGAGACCGAGTCGGTCGACGGGATGCTCGAACTCATAAATATCACGGGAAACTTCGTCGAGGACGGCGGAAAACTGTTCCACCATACGCACGCGATGTTTTCGTTCAAGGACGGGAACGAACATAAAACAGCCGCCGGGCATTTAAAGGCGGCGACGGTCCTCTACACCGCGGAGATCGAACTCAGACCGACTTCCGGCGGCGTGATAAAGAGAAAGCACGATCCCGAAACGGGAACGGGCTTCTGGGATTTCGGGTGAGAAAAAGAGAAGGAACGCGACAACACAAAACTCCCGACAGAAAGGGAAAACGGCGAGGATCTTATGGAATACGTAAAACTTACAAAAGACAACATCGAAAGCGAGCATATATGCTGCGCGATCTCGAACAACAGGGACGTTCAGGTAGCTTCAAAAAAGGCCTGGCTCGCCGAACGTTTTGACGAGGGGCTCGTGTTTTTTAAAAGCGTCGAACGCGCCAAATGCTTCATAGAGTACATACCCGCAGAGAACGCTTGGAACCCGATAGAAGCGGACGGATATATGTTTATAAACTGTCTGTGGGTGTCGGGCTCTTTCAAGGGGCACGGATACTCGAACGACCTTCTGGGCGAGTGTATAAACGACAGCAAAAACAAGGGCAGAAAGGGGCTCTGCATCCTGACCTCCGAAAAGAAAAAGCCCTTCCTCGCCGATCCGAAATATCTCGAGCACAAGGGCTTCAGGATCTGCGACGAGGCGGAAAACGGGATCCGGCTCGCGTTTTTTCCGTTTTCTCCCGACGCCGCCGACCCGCGCTTCAAGGAATGCGCCAGACGTCCGCACGTCGAGGAAAAGGGATACGTTCTTTTCTACACGAACCAGTGTCCTTTCAACGCGAAGTACGTGCCGATAGTGGAACAGACCGCCCGGGAGCACGGGATCCCGTTCAGGGCGATAAAGATCGAAACAAAAGAGCAGGCGCAAAACGCGCCCACGCCGATCACGACCTACGCGCTGTTTTTCGACGGCGAATATCTGACAAACGAGCAGATGAACGATACGAAATTTCTGAAACTGGCGGCCCGATAAACCGATAGTCTGTCGGGATAAAAAACGAACAAGGGAGACAAAAAATGAGCGCATCATACAACAGGCTCCTCTATCAGGGACACGGAAGCCTGAAATTCACGACATCAGAGGGAAAAGTCATATACGTCGATCCGTACGCCGGTAAAGGCTACGACGACGCCGCGGATCTCATACTCATAACGCACGCCCATCAGGATCACACCGCCGTGAAAAAGATCGCGCGGCGCGCTCCGGGATGCCAAGTGATAACCTGGAAGGAAGCGCTCGAGGGCGGCGCGCACAAAAGCTTCGATCTCGGATTTGTAAGAATCGAAGCGGTCGAGGCGGGATACAACCGCAATCACGATGTCAAAAACTGCGTGGGATTCGTTTTGACGTTCTCAGACGGAGTAAAGGTCTACGTTTCGGGAGACACGAGCAAAACGCCCGGAATGGCAAAGCTCTCGGAAAAGAAAATAGACTACGCGCTCTACTGCTGCGACGGGATCTACAACATGGACATCCCCGAGGCGTCGGAGTGCGCCCGGACGGTCGGCGCAAAACACGATATCCCCTATCACATGGCGCCCGGGAAGCTGTTTGACTTTAAACGCGCCGAAAAATTCTTATCCCCGAACAGACTCATCGTCTCCGACGGCGAAGAGATCGAACTGAAAGCCGAATAGAGTGAAAAAGGAGGAAAGCCGGATAAACTTCCCGGCGCGTCGTATGAAAAACAAACTGATCCGGGTGGGCGCCGCCGTGCCGGAAATGAAGATCGCAAACGTCGGATACAACACGGAAAAGATAATCGAAACAATAAGGGCTCAGAGCTCCTGCGGAGTGATCGTCTTCCCCGAGCTTTGCGTCACGGGTTACACCTGCGCGGACCTTTTCGGGAGCGACATTCTTCTTGACAGAGCAGAAGAAGCGCTGTTCGAGATCGCCGGAAAGACCGCTGACCTCGCCGGGCTCACGGCGGTGGTCGGCGCGCCGATAAGATATGAAAACGCCCTCTACAACTGCGCCGCAGTGATATGCGAGGGAAAAGTCGCCGCCCTGATCCCGAAGCAGTTCATCCCGAACTATTCGGAATTCTACGAAGAAAGATGGTTTGCCTCCGGGAAGAACATTATAGGACGCACGGTGAGACTAAAAGGAGAAGACGTTCCTTTCGGCGCGGATATACTCCTTGAAGACGCCGAAAGCGGAGCGGTGCTCGGAGCGGAGATCTGCGAGGATCTGTGGGTGCCGGACAAGCCCAGCTCGAGACTGTGCTTAGCCGGCGCGAACATCATCGTCAATCTGTCGGCGTCCGATGAACTTATTGGAAAGCAGGACTACAGAAGACAGCTTGTCGCCCAGCAGAGCGGCGCCTGCTACTGCGCCTACGTCTACGCCTCCGCGGGCCCGGACGAGAGCAGCACGGATCTTGTTTTTTCCGGCCACACGCTCATCGCTCAGAGCGGGACGGTCTTAAAAGAGAGCATCTTCCCCGAAAGACCGTTCTTTGTATCTACGGCGATAGATCTTGCGAAGATCATGCACGACCGCAGGCGTCAGAACACCTTCGAGAACGCCAAAGCGCCCGGATTCAGAAGGATCGCCGTGAAGATCAAAGCCTGCGGTAAAAACGAAGTGACGACATACGAACTTGCGGATATTTTAAACGAAACGTCCTTCCCGATAGACCGCAATCCCTTCATCCCCTCGGACGGCCTTATGCTCGGCGAGAGGTGCAGGGCGATACTGAGGATCCAGGCGAACGGACTTGCGACGCGCGTCAGAGCGACGAAGATATATAATCTTGTCATCGGCGTTTCGGGAGGACTCGATTCGACTCTCGCGCTCATCGTCTGCACCGAGGCGAAAAAGATCGTGCCGGAGATAAGAATTATCGGCTACACCCTGCCGAGCGAGGGGAACACGACAAAACTAACCTACGACAACGCGCACGAGCTGATGAGGCTGATCGCCGACGAAGTAAACGATATCCCGATCTCAGAAGGAGTGAGGGATCACCTTAAAAAGCTCGGAAGGAGTCCCGACTATCAGGGCGAGGGCGACACGACCTACGAAAACGCGCAGGCGAGGATGAGGACCTATATCCTGATGGACGCGGCGAACATGAAAAACGGGCTGGTCGTCGGAACGGGCGACCTGTCGGAGCTCGCGCTCGGCTGGTGCACCTACAACGGGGATCACATGTCGATGTACTCGGTGAACTCGTCGGTCCCGAAAACCCTGGTGAAATATATCTGCCGCGCATACGCCGAGACCTGCGGGAACGAAGAACTGAGAGCGGTTTTGCTGTCTGTCTGCGGCACGCCGATCACGCCGGAGCTGACGCCGAGCGAGGGCGGACAGATCGCGCAGAAGACCGAGGAGAAAATCGGGAAATACGATCTGAACGACTTCTTCCTATACTACACGCTGCGTTACGGCTTCGAGCCGGCAAGATCCGCGGCGTACGCGATGAAAGCCTATCCCGAGGTGAAAAGGGACGAGATAATCTCGGCGGCGAAAAGGTTCTTTTCAAGATTCTTTTCACAGCAGTTCAAGAGAAGCTGTCTGCCGGACGGCCCGAAGGTCGGAAGCGTCTCTCTGTCGCCGAGGGGCGACTGGAGGATGCCGAGCGACGCTTCTCGGGACGAGTGGCTGAAAGATCTCGTTTGATCCGGAAGGAAAAGCTATGGACAACAAAAAGATCGCGGATTTCATAAAAAAGCAGAAGGTCGCCTTTATCTGTTCTGTCGACGAAGAGGGCTTTCCCAACGTCAAGGCGATGCTGAGACCGAGAAAGACTGACGGCTTGAAAACTTTCTTTTTTTCGACCAACACCTCGTCGATGAGGGTCGGGCAGTACCTGAAAAACCCGAACGCCAGCGTCTATTTTTATCACAAAGGCCTGATACGCTACACCGGCGTGATGCTGAGGGGCAAAATGGAAGTGCTGACGGATCAGAAATCGAAAGATATGATCTGGAAAAAAGGCGACGTTATGTTTTACAAGGGCGGTGTAACTGATCCCGACTACTGCGTTCTGAAATTCACATCATCAAGCGGAAGGTTTTACCGCGATCTGAAAACCGAAAATTTCGAATTCTGACAGCGCCGAGACTTGAACGGGGAAAAAGGCTTCGGGCAGCCGGACGCACGGAGGCATGAGGAAAAAAGCCGTACGTCCCGACGGCGAAGATCATAATGCCGCTCCTTCAATCTTTTTTCAAGAAACAGGCGTAAAATGAAATAAAAAAAGGATTGTCCGATCGGGGGAAGAAAAAAGTGAAGATACTTCTTGCGGAAGACGAAAAAAGAATGAACCGGGCGCTCTGCGAGATAATGCGCCGCGAGGGGTATGAAGTGACGTCAGCGGACAACGGAGAGACGGCTTTAGAAGAGATAGAGGGCGGGCTTTACGACATAATAGTCCTCGATGTGATGATGCCGAAAATGGACGGCTATGACGTCGCCAAAAAAGCCAGAGCCGCGGGAATAAAGACACCGATCCTGATGCTGACCGCAAAAAGCGAACTCGACGACAAGGTCGAGGGGCTCGACAGCGGCGCCGACGATTATCTCACGAAGCCCTTTATGACAAGGGAACTGCTCGCGAGGCTGAGGGCGCTGAGCCGCCGGAACGTTCAGACGGACGACGGAAGTCTCAAATTCGAGGACGTTTCGCTCGACGTCAAAAACGCCGAGCTGAAATGCGCAAATTCCCAGAGCGTCAGGCTCGGGGAAAAGGAACTGCGGATCCTCGAATACCTCATCGCAAATCAGGGACGGGTGCTGACAAGAGAACAGATCGCCCTGAAGATATGGGGATACGAGAGCGATTCGGAATACAACAACGTGGAAGTGTATATGTCCTTCGTCCGAAAGAAGCTGGCGTTCGTCGGCTCGAAATGCGAGATCAAGGCGCTCAGAGGGATAGGATACGAATTGAGGCGGCGCGATGTTTGACAAGACGAGAAGAAAGATAGTTTTCACGGTCGTGTTTTCACTTCTGGCGCTCATGACCGTGACGCTCGCGACGATCTACGTTTCAAACATCATCGCGCTGAGGCGCGAGAACGAAGAGATGCTGAAAACCTACGCCGAGCGCTACACACTCGGGGAACAGCCGGAGGGATTCGGCGTCGAAAAACCCGACGAAAGACCCGACGGAATACCGGGCTCTCCTGACGGCAAGCCCGGACAGCGCGGACCGGAGCCCGGAAAAAACGAGCCCCGCTTCCAGCTTTCGACCTTTTACGCCGTGGCGTTTTCCGCCGACGGAGAGGTCCTTTCGGTGAACAACGCCAACTCTCTCCAAAGCGAAGAATCGCTCGCAGAGACAGCCGGGGAGATCCTGAAAAGCGGCTCGACGAGCGGCAGGAAAGGAAATCTGAACTATCTTGTTGAAAAAAAGGACGGCTTCACCCTCGTCGCGCTGATCGACTCGACGATAAGCGACAACGATCAGTCTCTTCTCTTCCGGCAGATGCTTTATATCGGCGGAGCGGCGCTCGCGGTGCTGGTCGTCGTGTCAGTCTTCATCGCGCGAAGGATCGTCAGACCGCTCGAAGAAAACGACAGGAGGCAGAAGAGGTTCGTTTCAGACGCCGGTCACGAACTGAAGACGCCGATCGCGGTCATATCCGCAAACAGCGAGCTTCTGAGGCGGGAAGCCGGAGAGAGCGAATGGCTCGACAACATAGACTACGAAAACGAGAAGATGTCGGACCTTGTTAAGCAGCTTCTGGCGCTCTCGAAAGCAGAAAATGGAGATATTCCAAAAGAAACTCTCGACTTTTCAAAGCTCGTCGACGGCGAAGCGCTCCCCTTCGAGAGCCTCGCTTTCGAAAAGGGCGTGAAGATAGAGACCGAAATCGAACCCTCGCTTAGTGTGAAGGGAAACCCGAGCCAGCTCAAGCAAGTCGTTTCGATCCTTTTGGACAATGCTCTCTCTCACGGGACGGGAGACGTGATCGAACTGAAGCTCAGTCGCGAAAGACACAGCGCGGTCCTCGCCGTCTCGAACGCCGCCGGGAAGCTGGACGCGGATCAGCTGTCTCACCTTTTCGACCGCTTCTACAGGACGGACGCGGCGAGGGGCGAAGACGGAGGACACTACGGACTCGGTCTGTCGATCGCAAAGGCCGTCGCCGAATCGCACGGCGGCTCGGTACACGCGGAGTATAAGGACTCAAAGGCCGTTTTCACGGTCTCGGTTCCGATAGAAAAATGATGAAAAAAGATCCGTCAAATCTGAATTCTCCTCTTGAACGCCGTCCGCAAAACGCCGAAAGAGGAGGATTTATTATACCCGAAAACAAAAAAACCGTCGAAAAGATCTTTTTCGCGATGGGCACGGCAAACAGCGTGACGGTATATGAGGACGGTCTGTCGGACGCGCTCGACGCCTGCAGAGACATGGCGCTGGGACTGCACGAAAAGGCGTCGATATTTGACGGCAAAAGCGACGTGTCAAAAATCAACTCGAACGCCGGGATAAGGACCGTCGGCGTTTCGGACGAGATCTTCGGGCTGATAAAAAGATGCGCCGGCTACAATCTGAAGAGCGGCGGAAAATTCGACGTGACCTCCGGCCCCGCGGCGGCGCTCTGGAAGAACGCTCTCAAAATCCGCTCCCTTCCTTCGGACGAAGAAATAAAAAAAGCGGCCGAGCTTATACGCCCGCGGGACGTAATGATCGATGCAAAAGAAAAAAAGATAGGGCTGAAACGAAAAGGCGAGATGATCGACCTCGGCGGCGTTGCCAAAGGATACGCCGCGGACGAAGCGAAAAAGATCCTGTCCGGAAGAGGCGCTAAAAGAGCCCTGATAAACTTCGGCGGCACCGTGTGGGCCGTCGGCAAAGAAACGAAGGTCGGGATCAGGGATCCGTTTTCAAACCAAAAACGCGCCTTCGCTTCGCTGAGAGTCGAAAACAAGGCCGTCGTGACCTCCGGATACTACGAACAGTTTGTGACGATCGGCGGCAGGATATATCACCACATCATAGACCCCGGGACGGGCCGTCCGTGCGAGCCGGTCTTTGCCGGGATCACGCTGATCGGAGACTGCGCCGAAGAGCTCGACGCTTTCTCGACCGCACTGTTTTCGATGACGGCAAAAGAGGCGTTCGGGTTTTTGGAAGAAAACTCTCTGGACGCGGTCTTTGTCACAAAAGAACGCCAGATCCTGATCTCCGACGGAATAAAAAACAGATTTTCTCTGATCTGACTTTGATTCCAACAAAGAAGGTTTATCATGAAAGACCGGAAAATAATCATAAAAAAGAGAAAAATTTCGCTGATTCAGCTTGTCAGGAGCGCGATCCAGCTTGCCTCGGCCGTTTTCGTTCCCGGCGCGTTCGTTTGGCTTTTTTACTGTTTCAAGGACGTGTTCAGTTCCGTCTTCAACGGATCGTTCACGTTTGAGGGACAGCTTTCAAACCTTGTCAGGATAGCAGCCCTCCTTCTGATAACGCTTGTCTGGGGAAGATTTTTCTGCGGGTTTATATGCTCGTTCGGCTTCCTGCAGGACGTGATCCGGCTCGGCGGAAAACACCTCCCCTTCCAGCCGAGGATATCCGAAAAAACGGAGAAGTATCTGAAAAAAATCAAGTTCGCGGTCCTCGTTTTCGTCATCGTCGGCGTATGGGCGCTCAGTCTCCCGCAGGACAGCGTATGGAGCCCGTGGACGGTGTTCGGCTCGTTTGGCGTCTTCGCTCCTCTGCCCGCAAAAGAGACCCTTTTAAGCATAGGCGGCGCGCTGCTTCTTCTCAGCATGATGGGTTCCTCTCTGATCGAGAGGTTTTTCTGCAGATACTTCTGCCCTCTCGGGGCGATCTTTTCCATCGTTTCGCATTTCAGGCTGTTCGGGGTCAAAAAGAAGACTTCGGAGTGTTCATCCTGCAGGCTCTGCACGACAAAATGCGCGGCCTCGCTTCCGCTCTATAAATTCGACAAAGTCACTTCGGGCGAATGTATAAACTGTCTGAAGTGCGTTTCGGTCTGCCCGAAAGAAAACGCCGTGATCGAGACGGGCGGCGCCGTCATGGGAACGCTTGCGGCGGCAGCGGCGGCGGGAATGATCTATATAGGACCTCTGGTGACGCCGGAAGAGCCCGTCATAAAAACAGAAGAGAACTTCAAGACCGAAGAAAAAAAGACCGACGGCGAAGAGAGCGCGAAACTCCGGGACGGAGTTTACAGAGGTTCGGCTCAGGGATACAGAGGACAGGTCAGCGTGACCGTGACGGTAAAGGACGGCAGGATAAAGGACATAACGGTCGATTCACACAATGACGACGCCAATTACTTCCGGATGGCAAAAAACAGGATCGTCCCCGAGATCATAAGTTCGCAGGACACCGGCGTCGCGACTCTCACGGGAGCAACTTTCAGCAGCAAAGGGATCATTGACGCGGTGAAAAACGCGCTCGGATCCGCGCCCGTGACCGAAGCCGCAAGCCCGATAGAAACGGATCCGGCGCCGGAAACGACTCACGAAACGGCATCCGAGACTACAGCGTCGACAGAAGAGACCGCCGCGACGGCCGAAGAAATAAAAGAAACCGAAGAAATCAATGAAACCAACGAAACCGAAGAGATACTAAAGACCCAAGAGACAAAAGAAGCCGAAAAGACCGGGGAAAAAGAAACTCAAAGTTTGACAAAAACAGAAGAGATAACGGAAACGCAAGAAAAAAATGAAACTCAAGCCGCGCCGGAAACAAAAGAATTGACAGAAGAACCGGCGATCACAGAAACTCAGGAAGCGACACAAAAGCAAACAGAAACACAAGAAATAAGTGAAACAGAAGAAATAAAAGAAACAGCAGAACATATCGATCCCATCGAAACAAACCAAACCGGATCTTTGACCGAAACAGAAGAAACAGATGAAAAGGAAGAGACAAAAGAGCAGGTCGGGACCGAAGAACAGCCGGAGACAAAAGAAACTGTTGAAAAGACTGTTGAGAAGACAGAGGAAAAACAGCCCGTCTCTTTTGCGGACGGAGTCTACTACGGGAGCGGGACGGGATATCGCGGAACGACGAACGTTCGCGTGACAGTCTCTGAAGGAGAGATCTACGACATCACGGTCATTTCGTTTGCGGACAACGAGCCGTTTTTCAACATGGCAAAGAGCGAAGTGATCGAGGCGATCCTGCTTTCGCAGGACGTGAACGTCCCGACCGTGAGCGGCGCCACCTTCAGCAGCAGATCCATAATCGAAGCGGTCGCGGACGCGCTGGATATAAAATACGCAGACCCGGATTTTTCTTCAAGCGGAGGACGCGCCGAAAGTCACTGAAAAAAACCGAAAAAAAACTGAAAAACCTTCAATCTTTCTTCAATGATCCCCGGTATAATGTAGATAAAGAAACAGGACCCGCATCCCCCGAAAGAAAGGAAGGCAAAAAATGAAAAAGACCGTATCGATGATACTTGTGATAATACTCGCCGTCTCTTTGTTCTCCTGCGGGACAAAGATCTCCGCGACGGGACAGAACGCGTCAGGCGCGGATGAGGCGGCGGCGGATCAGAAGATCACCGCGAAGGAAGCGACGGGCGACTTTTCGAT
Organism: Clostridia bacterium; assembly: GCA_017453605.1. GTDB lineage: Bacteria > Bacillota > Clostridia > Oscillospirales > SIG627 > SIG685. The sequence goes on along the minus strand of JAFTEP010000214.1, from coordinate 5,529 downwards.
GACGACACGCGACGGAGCGTTCGAAGAGTCGGACGGCGTCTGGACGATCCTGGGCGCCGGGACCTACGTTCTCACCGGGCTGCTGGAGGGACAGATCCTCGTCGACGCCGGAGAGAGCGACAGTGTCGTGATAGAACTTTCCGGGACGACCGTGAAATACGTCGAAGACTCCCCCGTCAAGATCGTTTCGGCGGGAAGCGTCGAGATCTCTGCGAAAAAAGACACGGAAAACGTCATCACAGACGAACGCGCCGCGAAGACCGCGGACGACAGCTCCCAGGGCGAGGGCGCGATCTATTCGACCTGCGATCTGAAAATAAAAGGCGCGGGAACTCTCGTGGTGAACGCATCGTACAACAACGGAATACACACGACAAACGATCTGACCATCCAGAAACTCTCGCTGAAGGTCACGGCGCCAAACAATGCCCTGAAAGGCAACGATTCTATCGAGATAACCGGCGGGACAGTCGCCGCGATCTCCACGAACGGGGACGGCGTCAAGACGGAGAACACCGACAAAAACAAAAACGGCGTCACGAGGGGCGACATCACGCTCACCGGCGGAATTATCTCTGTCTACGCCGCGGGAGACGGCTTCCAGGCGGCTCACGACTTCGTGATGACTTCGTCCGAAGACGGGACGAGCGCGACCGTGGAAGTCTGCACCGGATCGTACAGCAGCTATACCGCATCAAACGCTTCAACGACTTCGTATAAGGGAGTCAAGGTACAGAACGAACTGAACGTGGAGAGCGGAAGTCTGACGCTGAAGACCTACGACGACGGTCTGCACGCCGATCAGGGGACGGCGTTCTCCGACGGCACGAAGGGCCTGGGGACCGTCAACGTGTCCGGCGGAAACGTCACGATGAGCGTTTACGCTCCCGAAAACAAGACCGCGGGCGGAAGGCAGGGTCCCGGAGACTGGGGCGGTCAGCAGACCGTCTCCGGCGCGGACGGCATACACGCCGACAACGCTCTCAACATCACGGGAGGCACGGTGAGCATAGACAGCGCATACGAGGGGCTCGAAGCGAACGTGATAAACGTGTCCGGCGGAAAGACCTACGTCTCGGCGAACGACGACGGGATCAACGCCTGCAAGGGCGGTTCGACGCCCCAGGTGAACGTCAGCGGCGGGTATCTTGACGTGAGCGTTTCTCCGAGCGGCGACACCGACGGCATCGACAGCAACGGCACCTACACCCAGACGGGAGGCGTCGTCATCACAAGAGGTCCCAACAGCCAGATGGCGGCGGCGATAGACGCGGACAACTCGGTCTCGGTATCGGGCGGCACGCTTATCATCCTCGGCTACGGCAGAGTGAGCATCGGCGCGAACGTGAAAGCCGTCTCGCTCTCGGTCGAGTCGGCGGGGAACCACACCGTGAAGATCGACGGCGTTTCATACACCTTCACGAACGCGAGCGCATACGGAAGAACGATCTGCTACAGCGACGTTTCTGTCTCCGCCTGAGTACGGGAATAAAAAAGTGAAAACGAGGAAGAAAAGATGAAGCTTCTTTTTGCCGCGCCGGACAGGGATCTTCTGGACTGTTTCAAGAGGCTTCTCGAGCCGGATTTTTCAGAGACGGTCACGGCTTTTGACGGGACGCAGGTCATAAGCCTTCTGTCGGCGGAGAAATTTGATCTTGTGATCCTCGACCGGGAGCTTCCGAGAGTCGGGCGCGAAAAGATCTTCACGCAAATAAGAGAACTGAACGTCCCGGTGATCGAACTGATCTGCTCACCCGCGGGCATGCGCCGGCTGACGGACGCCTGTCTGCCCGACCGGTATCTATCGTATCCCTTCAGCGCGGAGCAACTGAAAGAAGCCGTCCGGGACGTAATCAAAAAAGCTTCTTCGGACGAGCGTTTCGGCGTCGGCGGACTTGTGATAGACGTCGGGCGCTTCAGGATAGAAAACGGACCACGGCTCACCTCGGGAGAGATAGACGTTTTAAAAACGCTCTCCGAAGGCGTGACGGTCCCGGCGGACGCCGGAGCGTATATCGGCGCTCTGAACGCGAAATTTGCCCGGACGGGATCGAACCTGAGGATAAAATACCGGACGGGGAAAGGATTTGAGGCGGTGACACAGGATGAATAAAGCCGAAAAGAAATTCAGAACCTACGCTATAACAGTCGTCTTTATACTTCTGAGCGTCCTTCTGGCCGTCATAAACGGAGTGAACTTCACGATGGCCTCCTCCGACGCGGACGAGATCACACGGATGATCGCGGAGCGTCAGGGTTCGTTCGAGCGGGCGGAAAACGCGCCGGGAGAATTCCGGTCCGAGCCGAGGGAAAAGAATTTCAGGGTGGGACCGATGGGTCCGGATTCGCCCGAGATGAACGACTCTTTGAGATATTTCACCTTCGCCTTCAAGGAGGACGGCAGCGCAGAAACGGTCGCATTCCGGATCTCGGCGGTGACTGAGAGCGAGGCGCGGGAGTGGGCGTCGGAGCTTCTGAAAGAAAAGACCGGGTGGACGAGAGGCTCGTACAGATACCGCGTCTACTCCAAAGACGGCGTGAAGTATGTCACAGTGATAGACCAGGGACGTGAACTCCTCCCCTGCTACAGGATCCTTGCGATCTCCGCGGCCGGAGAAGCGATCGTTTTGATCCTCGGCTGGTTTTTGCTCCTCGCGATAGCAAAAAAGATCTACGCGCCGATAGAAGAAGCCGACAGAAAGCAGAAGAACTTCATTCTGAACGCGAACAGAGAGTTCCGCCTGCCGCTCACGATAATCGGCGGGAACACTGAGCTTTCGGAAAAAGAGCACGGGCCGGATGACGCGACCCGCTCCACGCGACGTCAGCTTGCAAAGCTGAACGGGCTCGTGGAAAAGCTCGGGACGATGGGCGTTTTCGACGGCGAAGCGTCCGGGAAAACTGAAGTCCCGATCTCGGAATTCCTGAGCGCCGCGATAGACCGCGAAAAAGACGGGTTCGCTTCAAAAGGAATAGAAGTTTCGGCGGATATCGAGCCGGGCGTCACGCTGAACGCCGATCCCGAGGCCTTTGACAGGCTGACGGGAGAACTTGTGAAAAACGCGCTGAAGTTTTCGGTTTCAAAAGCAGGATTTACTCTGAAAAAAGAAAACGGCTACGTCCTGATAGAGACCCAAAACGACACGACTCTCCCGGACGGTCCGGCGGATCAGGTCTTCGACCGCTTCGTGACTCTCGAAAACGCGCCGGAAAGAGAACTCGGCGCGGGGCTCGGTCTGGCATACGTGAAGGAGACGGTGAACGCGCACAAGGGCCGCGCGAGAGCGTCCGTATCGGACTCGACGTTCAGACTCAGCATAACGCTTTGAGAGGAAGGTGGACGGCGTGGCGATCACCGTGATGCAGCGCTACGAGCTGAAATATCTTCTGTCCGGCGAACAGACATGGCGCCTGAGAGAGCGTCTGAAAGGAAGAATGGAAGTCGATCAGTACGGCAGGACCTCGATCGCCTCGCTCTACTACGACACGCCGGAGTATCGCTTGATCCGCGCCAGCGTGGAAAAACCGCTTTTCAAAGAAAAGATCAGGCTCAGATCCTACGGGCTCGCGACAGAAGAGTCGCCAGTCTTTCTCGAGCTGAAACGGAAGGCGTACGGCATAGTGTACAAACGCCGTGTGCAGACGACGATCCCGCTGGTCAAAAAATTCTTCTCGGGAGAGGGCGATATCTGCGCCCCGGGTCAGATAAACCGCGAGATAACGACCTTCCGCGACTTCTACAAAACGCTCGTCCCAGCCTGCCTGATCATCTACGACAGAACGGCGTACTTCGAGCCGGGAGGGGATCTGAGGCTGACTATAGACGAAAACCCGAGATACCGCACGGACGCGCTCGATCTGACCCGGTCCATGGACGGGATATCGCTTTTAGACAAAGATCGGACGATATTGGAGGTCAAGGTCCAGGAGGCGATGCCTCTATGGCTGTGCGAGATACTCTCGTCGGAAAAAATATATAAGGGAAGCTTCTCCAAATACGGCGAGGCGTTCCGTCAGCAGCTCGTAAAGGCGAATATAATCTGAAAAAGGAGAGAAAAAATGTTCGATTCTATCTACACTTCCCCGGTGACCCCGGCGCAGTTTTTCATCATGGCGGCCGCGGCGCTCACGGCAGGATTCATATACTCGTGGATAATGAGTTTTCGCATCCGCTCCGCAAAGCGCTTCTTTCTGGTGACCGCTCTGGTCCCGTTCATCGTCTCCGCGGTCATAACCTTCATCAACGGAAACATAGGAGCCGGAGTGGCGGTGGGCGGCGCGTTCAGCCTGATACGTTTCCGCTCGGCGCAGGGCAGCGCGGACGAGATCGCCTCGCTCCTCGCAGCGATGGGGTCCGGGATCGCGTTCGGGATGGGATACGCCGGATACGGCGTTGTCATACTTATCGTCTTCGCGCTGATATATCTTGCCCTCGGCTTCACGGGAGTCTTTGAGCACAAGAGCCTGGCGGCGGATCAGCTTCTCAGGATCACGATCCCGGAATCGCTCGAATACAACGGGACCTTCGACGAGATCTTCGCCCACTATCTGAAAAACCTCGAGAGCGAGGGAGTGAAGACCACGGGAATGGGCAGTATGTTCCGCCTCTCCTACAAAGTGCGGCTGAAGGATCCGAAGGAGGAAAAGGCCTTCATCGACGAACTGCGCACCAAAAACGGAAATCTCGAGATCGCGCTCCTGCCCTACACGCAGACTCAGGGACAGCTTTGAGGATCCAAAAAAACGAATAATCGGCGGCGCTCTTTGCGGGCTCCGTTTTCTTTTGTTTTTCCCAAAGCGTGAAATCATACTCAAAAAATGTTGAATTGTTCAAAGAATTTCGGTATAATAGAAGAAAGAAATTTTTTACGGATCAAGGAGGCGACGGAAAATGAAACTTGCGGACGTCAAAAAGGAAAACGGCTGGCTTTATTCGGAATGGGCTCTGACCTACGCCGTCGGCTGGGAACAGATCCTGCGAGCGGCGGCGCTGATGTACCGTTACACTTCGGAGCCTCAGGTCCTGACGGGAGACGCCTGCAACGAATCGCAGGCGGACGTGAAAGCCCCGGAAGAGATAAGTTCTCTTGCAGAGGCGGGATATCTGACCCTGCGCGGATCGTCAGAGGTGCTGGGCGTCCCGATGATGATAACGTTTTACAATCAGCTCGACTTTGTCAGGGTGTGGGTCGCCTGCGCAACGGAGGAGTTTTTTGAAGCCGACTACAAGAAATTCAATCTTTCCATGTGTCAGTTTCTGGATTCCGCGGAGCTTGCGATGCACCGCGGGACGTCGGCTTGAAAATCAAAACGGATAAGGACTCGGCGGAAAATGAACGGGTATCTGAAAAATCTTGACAGGATAGAGTTCACCGTCACTTTCGCCTGCACGTGAAAATGCAGGCACTGCTCGAACGGCGATCCCGAAAACCGCGCTGAGCATATCGATGCGGACGCCGCCGCGAAGGCGGTAAAGAGCGTCTGCGAAGAATACGCGATAAAGAGCGTCATGACCTTCGGCGGAGAGCC
>JAFTEP010000017.1 GCA_017453605.1 Clostridia bacterium | reverse complement strand
GAGGACAAGAAGATGAAGGAGAACATCGAGACCAAGAACAACGCGGAGAACCTCGTCTATCAGTGCGAGAAGACCCTCGCCGACGCGGGCGACAAGCTCACCGACGCAGACAAGGCTCCCGTGACCGCCGCCGTCGAAAAGCTCAAGGAGACCCTCAAGACCGACAACTACGACGCGATCAAGCAGGACACCGAAGCTCTGACTCAGGCTCTCTACGCCGTCAGCTCCAAGCTCTATCAGGGCGCAAACCCCGGCGCTCAGGGCTTTGACCCGAACTCTCAGGGCGGCGGCAATTCCAACAACGGCGAAGGCTACTACAACGCCGACTTCACGGACAACAGCGACAACAAGTGAGTCCCTCCGGGGACTCACGTCCCGCCCGGACCAACGTATTATTCAAGGTGAGCTTTAATGGCAGAACAAAAAAGGGACTATTACGAATCGCTCGGTCTCAAAAAGGGCGCGAGCGAAGACGAGATCAAGAAGGCTTACAGGACTCTGGCGAAAAAATATCACCCGGATATGAATCCGGGCGATAAGAGCGCCGAGGCAAAGTTCAAGGAGATAAACGAGGCTTACTCCGTCCTCGGCGACGCCGAGAAGAAGCAGCGCTACGATCAGTACGGTCACGCCGGCGTCGATCCCAATTACGGCGCGGGCGAGGGCTTCGGCGGATTCGGAGGGTTCGGAGGCTTCGATTTCGACCTCGGCGATCTCTTCGGCGGCATCTTCGGCGGCTCGTCGAGACGCTCCAACGGTCCCGTCGCGGGCGACGACATCGGCGCGCATATCACGATCTCCTTCGAGGAAGCGGCTTTCGGATGCAAAAAAGAGGTCAGCTTCTCGAGGATCGAAAACTGCTCCGAATGCGGCGGCACCGGCTCGGCCAAGGGCACTCAGCCCGTCACCTGCTCGAACTGCGGCGGAACGGGTCAGGTCCGCACCCAGCAGCGCACGGCGTTCGGCATGATGAGCTCCACCAGACCCTGCCCCAAGTGCTCCGGCAGCGGAAAGATCATTTCCGATCCCTGCAAGAAGTGCGGCGGCACCGGAATGGAGAGAAGATCCAAAAAGCTCGAGATCTCGATCCCCGCGGGCATCGACGACAAACAGACGGTCGTTCTCAACGGCCAGGGCAACGCCGGAAGACGCGGCGGTCCCGCCGGAGACCTTCTTTGCCAGGTCAGCGTCAGACCGCACCCGGTCTTCGAGAGAGAGGGCTATAACATCTACTGCGAGGTCCCCGTGACCTTCGCGGAGGCGGCTCTCGGCGCTCAGATCAGCATCCCGACGCTCGAGGGCAAGACCACCTACAAGATCCCCGAGGGCACGCAGACAGGAACGCTCTTCACCCTGCGCGGCAAGGGCATCCAGGCGGTCAACTCCCGTCTGAGAGGCGACCTGTCGTTCAGAGTGGTCGTCGAGGTCCCGAAAAATCTTTCGGATACTCAGAAAAAACTGCTTAGGGAATTTGACGCCGGATGCGGCAATTTCAATCACGCAAAACGCGCGGGATTTGCCGAAAAACTCAAAAACCTTTTCAAATGAAAACGCGCGGGGCCGCCGGAAAACCGGCGGTCCCGCGATTTAACTGATCCCTATCCTCCGCGAGCCTTCCGGCTCGACGGGGATCGTTTTATTTCATTATGCTGTCGAGCAGTTTTCTGTTCTCTCGCGTCCCGACGCACAAGAGATCGAAGTCCGATCCCGCGACCAGAAGATCGATCCCCATATCCCTCCAGTGGGTGAGCGTTTCGATCCTCGTGTCCCCGGTCGCAAGCCCGGAGTATTTTCCGGCGGCGCGAATTTTTGCGGCGGCTTCCTTTATCAGCGCGGTGATCTTCGGGTCGAAGACCTCGCCCGGCATACCGTAGGATCCCGCAAGATCGTTCGGACCGAAGATGAAGCCGTCGATGAACGGGATCTTCAAGATCTCGTCGAGCTCTTCTATCGCTCCTCTGTGCTCGATCTGTATGAATCTGACCAAAGTCTTCGGCACGTCCTTCATGAACTGCACCGGGTCCCTGTAGCCGTAGTCGATCGCGTTCTGCGGTCCGAATCCTCTGTTCCCGTGCGGGGGATAGAGCGTCCAGGAGATAAGCTCCTTTGCTTCTTCGTATGAATGTACCATCGGGAAAATGATCCCGTCCGGACCCATATCGAGCGTTTTTTTCGTCGCGGTCAGATCGTGCTGAGGCACTCTTACGACGGCGGCGGTCCCGGTGGATTTGACGGCGATTATCTGCGCGAGGAGCGTTTCGTACGAGATCGGGCTGTGTTCGGTGTCGATCCATATAAGATCGTATCCCGCGCATCCGGCGAGCTTCGCGACGCCCACCTCGTTGAAGTTGACTAAAAACCCGGTCGTCCTTTCGCGGTTTTCTATTTTTTCTCTCAGCGTTTTCATTTTTTTCACCTCGGTTAAATTATATACTTTCCCGGGCTTTTTTTCAAGAACGTTTCTTGTTTATCCATTTATTTTCTTGACTTTTTTTTGTTCAGGACTTATAATTGAACTTACAGAGAAAATCTCTCTGCAAATAAAAGTGATCTTTTCGGTCACGGGAAAGAGGTCTGAGATGAAAGGCGTTTCAAGCTGGATCTACCGTCCGTTCAAACCCTACAGAGAGG
>JAFTEP010000213.1 GCA_017453605.1 Clostridia bacterium | reverse complement strand
CTACGTCCTCGAAAACGCGCCAGAGGAGATGGAATTCTTCAACAGCTTCGTCGACAAAGGGCTTCTCGAAAGACTGCACGGCGTCGTGAACTCCGAATTCGGCAGGATAACCTACACCGACGCCGTGAAGATCCTCGAGGAGAACAACGACAGGTTCGATTATAAGGTATACTGGGGCTGCGACCTCCAGACCGAGCACGAAAGATACCTCACGGAAGAAGTTTTCCGCCGTCCGGTCTTCGTCACCGACTATCCGAAGGAGATCAAGGCGTTCTACATGAAGCTGAACGACGACGGGCGCACCGTCGCCGCCGCCGACTGCCTCGTTGCGGGCATCGGCGAGATAATCGGCGGAAGCCAGCGTGAGGACGACGTCGAAAAACTCGAGCGCCGCATGGACGAGCTCGGGCTGAACAAGGAAGACTACGGCTTCTATCTCGACCTGCGCCGCTACGGAAGCGCGCGTCACGCGGGCTTCGGTCTCGGCTTTGAGAGATGCGTCATGTATCTGACCGGCGTTTCCAACATCCGCGACGTGATCCCGTTCCCGAGAACTGCGGGCAACTGCGAGCTTTGAGATATGGCTGACAGAAAAGACGAAATAATCTCGGAACAGCTTGAAATTATCAGGCGAATGACCGAGAGAAACCTGAAAAACGTGGGCGACGACATAGCCTCCGCCGTCGGCGAAAAAAAAGACGCGCCGGTGGTGAAGTCATCCGGAAAAGAAGCGAAAAAAGAAGAGAAAAAGGAAGAGGCGAAAGAAGAAAAGGCTTCTCCCGAGACTCTTGAGAGTCTTCTTGCGGAGCTTGACGGCTACATCGGCCTTTCCGAAGTCAAGGAAGAGGTCAAAAGCCTCATAAACCTTGCGAAAATCTACTCCCTGCGCAAAAAGTGTGACCTTCCGGTCGCCGACATGTCTCTTCACATGGTGTTCTCCGGCAACCCCGGCACCGGCAAAACGATGATCGCGCGTTTTATGGCGCGCGTCTACCACACGCTCGGCATACTCTCGAAGGGACACCTTGTCGAGACCGACCGCGCGGGGCTTGTCGGCGGGTACGTCGGGCAGACCGCACTGAAGAGCGCGAAGGTGCTTGAGGAGGCGAAGGGCGGCGTCCTTTTCATCGACGAGGCGTACACGCTGACATCGAAGAGCGAGAACGATTTCGGGCAGGAAGCGGTCGACACCGTGCTGAAATACATGGAGGATCACCGCGACGACATCGTCGTGATAGTCGCCGGCTACACGGAGCCGATGAGGCGCTTTATCACCTCGAACCCCGGTCTTGAATCGCGTTTCAACAAATACGTCGATTTCGCCGACTACACGGCGGACGAAATGTTCGAGATTTTCCGTCTCAACTGCAAAAAGAGCTGTTACGAACTGACGGGAGAGGCAACGGAGAAGGTAAAGGAGGCTCTTACCGCCGCCGCAGACGACGCCTGCCGCTTCGGCAACGGGCGAGGCGTCAGAAACCTTTTCGAGAAGATCCTTTCGGCGCAGGCAAACCGCGTTGCGCCGATGGAAAACGTGACAAAAGAGATTCTCATGACGATCGAGGCGTCCGACGTCGAGGGCGCGCTGAACTCGCAGGTATAAAAAAGAAAGCCGCCGGTTGATTTCGGCGGCTTTCTTTAATATTCAATTATTTAAGGCCGAGCTCCTCGATGCAGTGACGGCAAACCTTTCTGCCTCTGTATTCGACAAGCCCTTCCGTTTCGCTGCAGAAAATGCAGGACGGAGCGTACTTTCTGAGGACTATGCTGCTGTTTTCAAAAAAAATCTCAACGCCGACGCCCGGACCGATCTCAAGTCTGTTTCTCATTTCGATCGGAAGTACGATCCTTCCGAGCTCGTCGATCTTTCTTACTATTCCTGTGCTTTTCATTTTGTTTCTCCCTTTCTTTGTGATTTGCGTTATATATGCATGCCGTGGCATTTAATAACCGAAGGTACTTGAAAACCGCGCATCTTTCCGATATAATGAGACCGGGGGTGATACGAATGGAACAAATATACACGATCCCGATCAACGAGGCTTTCGAAAAGCGCGGGGAGGGCGATTTTTCCTGCCCGTTCTGTGAGATATACTCCAAATTCGAGCAAAACGAGCTCGATCTTATCCTCGGCGCGTCGATGATGGAGCCGGACGTCCGCAT
>JAFTEP010000212.1 GCA_017453605.1 Clostridia bacterium | reverse complement strand
GCACAGGGCAAAAAAGATTTTGTTTCCAAACTTGAGATTGCCTTGAAAGAAGCAAGCGAGACCGGTTATTGGTTAGAACTGTTGCATCGGACGGGATACATAGAAGATTCCGTATTCGATTCTTTGAACAAACAATGCACAACTATTCGCGTGATGCTTGTATCGTCGTGCAGAACCGCTAAGCGAAACATAGAATCAAATTGACAAATCGTGATTTGCGGAGGTAAACGAAATGAAAGACGGAAAGACACCTGATCCAAATATAATACATCCGATAGCCGGTTACGACAAAGAGATCTACGTCAAGCCGACGCTGACGAACCCGAACATCACTGTCGGCGAATTCACATATATCGCGGATTCGGATTTTGAAAGCCACGTGACGCATCATTACGAATGGATAGGGGACAGGCTGACGATCGGCAGGTTCTGTCAGATCGCCTCGGGCGTGGAATTCGTGATGAACGGCGCCAATCACCAGATGAACGCGGTTTCGACTTTTCCGTTCTATACGCTCGAGGGCTGGGATATGGAGCCGCCCGCGCTTTCGGAGCTGCCTATTAAGGGCGACACCGTGATCGGCAATGACGTCTGGATCGGGCAGAACGCCGTGATCCTCCCGGGAGTCCGCGTCGTCGACGGCGCGATCATCGGCGCGAGCAGCGTCGTCGGGAGCGACGTCGAGCCGTATTCGATAGTGGCGGGCAATCCCGCGAAACTCTTACGGAAGCGCTTTGACGACGAATTGATCGGCTTGCTTTTGAGATTCAGATGGTGGGACAAAAGCGTTGAAGAAATAAACGGCCTGATCCCGATTCTGACCTGCGGCGATCTTGAAAAAGTCAGAGAAGAATTGAAAAGCAGGCTCGCATGAAGGATCTGAAAAAAGCCCGTTGTGCCGTGATACGGGAAAAACGTTATTTTTTTGAGGAGCGGAAATGGAAAATATAAACGCTGATATCCGTCGACCGGAATACTTACTTGATGATCTTGAGATTTATAATGACGGATCGTCCGCGATAATCAAACTTCCTTTTTTCTTCCCCGGAAGCGGCGGGAGACTTGAACTGACCGCGGCGGAGTTTAACGGTTCGGTTTATATCTCGGACAGCGGAGCGGCTTATCGCGAATTGAGCTCAAGAACGCGCGATACCTACGTTCTTGAAAACGTTTTTGAATACCTTGCGGGAGTGTATCTGAATATAAAACCAACAAAGCAAAAGGCGATCGTTTGGGCGGTTTCGCCCTCCGATATGCGCAGATTTTACCGCGTACTGCAATGCGTGAGTCTTTGCGCGAACGCCGACCTTTATCCGATCGTCGACGAAGAAAAATTAAAAGAGTGTTCCCGGTTTATCGACAGTTTTGAGTATCCGGAGAGCCGTTCATATCCTTTGGCATTTGTTGAATCATTAAGATCATCTTTAATTCGCAAAGGCAATATGATCCTCACGCCTTTTGCTTTCAGCGGAGAAACGTCCCCGATGCGGATTCTGACAGAAGAAAAGAATAACGGTCGGCTGTCGCTCACGGACGCGGGAGATTTTGACGGCGGCGATCTGATAGAGTGTATAAAGTGGAACAATCACGACGATTACCGTCAGTTTGACCCGATAATAACCGGCGTGTGCGACAGGTTCAACGCCGGATACGACGGCTTCAAGGTCAGGTATATAATAGAAAAAGAAAGCCGTATTTCATTGCCGGAAGCGGTGTTTACTCTGATGCAGGTCATGTCGATACTTGGCGAATTGGGTATAACGATAAAACGATGATCAACAAGAAGTTGATCGACGCGATCGATCCGCGATCAGCCGGAAAAATCCGAATTGGGCTTTGCGCAGGAGAAGGGAATGGGAGCCGGAATAATGAATAAAGACAAACAAGATATGCTTTCCGTTCGGGAGATACGTTCTTTTGAAGGGTGCGAGGGCTTGATCGGCGAGCTTTCCGGGCATCCGCTGTACTTCGATCCGCATTTCAAACATGATCCGGACAATCTTTATCGGTCAACAGAAAAGAAAGACGAACGCGCGTTCGCCGTGTCGGATAGCGGGAAAATCGAGGGGCTGTTCGTATGGCTGATCCTCCCCGAAGAACGCTTTCTGGAAATGATGATCGGATTCACGAAAAAAGAAGAAGCGTTTATAAAAATGCTTTCTTATCTCGAAACGAACTACCCGGATTATCAGATGGATTTCGTGTTTAATCCGCGAAATCCCGCCATCCTCGGTCCGCTGAAAGCGAAGGGGGCGTTCTTTTACAAAGAACAGCAGAAGATGCTTCAAAGAGGAACCGCGCCGGATATAAGCGCGGGACACGTCGAACTGTATTCTTCAAAACGGGAAGAGCAGTACCGCGCGATCCATCATACTGACACTTATTGGACTGCGGACCGAATCCTTTCCGCCCAAAACCGGTTCAGGGTTTTGCTTGCGGTCGAGAACGGACGGGTCCGGGGCTACCTCGACGTCACGCGCTGCTGTAAGGAAAACGAGATCTACGACCTCTTTGTGAAGCCGGAGGCTGAGGGGAACGGGTATGAACTCGAATTGCTCTCGAAGGCGCTCGAATTGAACGGGCGGCATCCTTTGATGGTGCTTGTCGACGTCGACGCCGAAAAAGAGATCGAAACCTACGCCGGGGCGGGCTTTGAAGTTCAGAAAGGCTATAACAGCGTCCTTGCGACCTGCAAGCCGACGCCAAAAGACGTCTGAAGAGGGATCAAAAAAAGCGCCGGACAAAGCGCGACCGTCGGATACAGGTCAGATGGCGGCCGGGAACGACCGATTCGTTGGACTAAGAAGGAAAAGATTTCAAAGACTTGATGAGCAGGCTGAAACAGCCTTTCGGGACGTAAAACGGTCATAAAGAAAGGACGAGAAAAAATGGGCGAGAAAAGACAGGCGATATTCTACAGAGATCAATATTATCTCCTTCCCGACGAAAGTTTGTCTTTTGAGGATTTCAAAAGCGGTTTTTTCTCTTTTCCGGCGCGGACAAGATTGAGAGTTCTGAGAGAAGACAACTCTGTCGCTTCGTACAACGTTCAGAAAGGGATATCTATCGCTCCGTATTTCTACGGCGAATACGGATATACTGAAGAAAACGTCGCGATAGAGAGCTTCGGCGAGGTCTATCCGGTCGAAGTCGAATTGTTCACTCAGAAGGAATATAACGACCGTATCCGCGAGGTCATTCTGAGTTACTGTCCGGGGTGTCAAAGATATAAACCGATCTCGAACAGAGTTCAGAGCCTCAACGGTCATTTTGAAGAGATCTCTCTCGATTCCGTCTGCTTTTACAGGCAGAACACCAAACCCGCGCCGAGAGTTTTCAGAAAGGATCTGTTCTTTTTGGGCGGTTTCTGGCGCCATTTTGATCCGGCGGGATTTGAAGAACAAAAAACGCTTGAGGAAATCAAAAGTCATCTCAGGATCAAATACGATCCGGCGGGAAGCTCCGGCGGGGAGACGGCAGCTTTGGAAGTGTCGTTCGCGCCGGATTTCTTCGTTCAGCTGCTGTCGGAAGTTCTGAAAAACTATATAGAAAACGCGCTGACTTTCACGCGCTTGAAATTCAAGTTCGACCGTCCGCTCCGCATCGATAAAGACGCCTTTGAAAGTCAGATAAGCCCTGAAAACCGCGAATCCTTCCGGAAAAACTGCAAAAAATACGGAGTCGCGCTTGCCGTTATGACTTACGATCCCGCTTTTGAGGATCAGATCGCGCGCTCGCTCAAGCCGTTGATCCGGCATTTCTTCGCGGCTTTCGTTCACAGAGAGTCCGGCAAATCGTATCTTGCGCTTTTAGACAGCTGCGGTTTTCTGAAAAGTTTGCATTTTCGTTCTCCGCTTCTTCAGGCGGCGGGAACGAAGGTCGCCGTTTACGATCAGTTCGGAGAATCACGATATCTGATCTCTTTTGAAATGGAACAGGTTTGATAAAAGACGGAAAAACGACCCATATACTTAACAAGACCGCCCATGAAAAAAACGATCGAAAAACAGATCCTGATCTTATCGCCGGACGGGATCGTAAGCGCGCCGATCACCGTTGAATACCGCGACGGCGACGGTTTTTCATCCGAGGTCAGGTCAGAGCTGAACAAAAAGACGTTCAGGGGAGTCGGGGAGAGCCGCGGTCTCGAGCAGGCTTTTGCCGATTTAGAGAAAAATCTCCCGGAAAACTGTTCTCTCAGGTGCTGTATGGTCTGCCGGCACGGCAATTTCTGTCCGTTCGGCGGCGCTCCGGGACAGCTTTTCTGCACGAAGGACAAAGTGATAAACTCTAAGGACGATATGATCGCTTTGTTTTCGGACAAAAGCGCGTTCGGCAGAGAGGTCTTCGCCGCCGATAACTGCGGGGACTTCGTCCGGCAGGACCGGGATCACTACACCTACAACGGTTTTCTTTATTATTGTTTTAAAGACTGAGTTTTCTTTATCATCCGATAAAGTATTGCCTCAAAAAGGAGTGTCTCCGTGAACAAAAAAACAAAAAACGTTTTTGAAAGCGAATATTATCCCGAGTGGTATTGGACAGGAAGTCTGCACGACGCAAAGCTGATATCCCTTGAAGAGCTCATCATCGGGCGCGACTGGCGTCACGGCAAAGAGGGCGGGAACTGTTTGGTCTTGACGCTCGATCCTCGCGGTGCGCGCGAACGGGACGTGAAAGAGATCCGTCTGTACGGTTACAGGATCCTTGCCGCCGACAGAGCCGTCAAAGACTTCGCCGGATCGTGGTGGTACTGCGACAGTCTCAGGGAAGAAGACGGAGGATTTGTTCTCAGGATCACGTTTCAGGATCTCGACGGCGACAAATTCGATCTTGCCGTCGGCTTCAAACGCGCCGAGGCCGACAGAAAGAACTGAAGGATCTGCTCCCGCGCTTCGTCCTTGACAAACCGGGAGCGTTATGCTACAATTATGACGGATCGAATTACGAGCGTTATAAAGGTGCTAAATGAAAACACTGAAAAACCTCCGCAATTATCTGTTCTACTGCGGCATCGAAAAAGATGAATATAACGCCCTGAAAAAAGACGCCTACGTCTCGAATTTCGAGGTATGGCGCTTTCTTCACTGTTTCATGACGGTCATGTTTTCGGCGATGTTCGTGACGTCGACCGACGTCGCGCTGCTCGCGCCGAACAGACCGTTTTATCTTATGGGCTTCGTTTATTCCCTCATAGCGACGGTTTTGTTCTTCTTCGTCTTCAAAAAGGATTCCATCGTCGCGCAGCTTTTGATTTATCTCTCGATTTCGATCCTGTTTTTGTTCGGCGCCTTCATCGCGCAGAACAGACCCGAGCTTCCCTCGACCACCTTCATCGTCTTTTTGCTGATAACCCCGATGTTCATGATCGACAAGCCGTATTT